>DNOQ01000430.1 GCA_003501665.1 Bacteroidales bacterium
TATCAACAAGGAAACTTTAGTAAGTTTATGAGTTTCTTTTGTCTTTAATTTTGACTTGTTAAAATTTTCGACTTTTGCAGACATCCTTTTATAAAGTCTGGTGTTCATAAATGCCTCAACTTTTGTTCGCAATTCTTCATTATCTTCATTTAGCCTTTCATTTTCTTTTGTAAGTTTATCATTAAGAACCTTGAGATCATAATAATGCCAATTTTCATATTCACTTATTTCGTCAAGTGTTTTTAATGCATCCTCAATATTAAGAACTTCAATCGTTCTCAGTGCACCTGTTGGGTCAACATATTCAGCCTTGGTAGGATTGAATGCATTTTTGCCTAAGGGATCATAGATTCTTCTAATTTTCCAGTTATTAAAAACAATAGCAGCATTTTTCTTCTTTACATCAAAAATCTCAAATTGATATATGTTATAGGTATTACCATACGAAGTAGTATTCCTTTCACTTACATCCGTTTGCTTAATCCAATAGAGGATCATTTTTTTTGTCTTTGGTGAGTCATATTTTTTAACATCATTTTTTGCATCTATACCCCACCATTGATAACAGGTTCTAATATAATCTTACGTTCTTCCATATAATTTGAAGCTAAAGTAATTACTGCAATTTAATAACCTCAAGTAGCTGGAACTCCATACCCAGGACAAGGGAAGCCATACCGTTCGATTATAATGATAAAGTTATGAAAGTCAGAGGCACAATGCAAAATAAAATAACCAGGGAGGAAGTGTGGATGAAACGGAGAAAGTTAAGACGTTCGCCTTAACGCCCTGACGCCCAGGTCATCACATCGGCACTATCCTGGCCACCCATCCCCCTCCGGGAGCAAGATGCAGCTTCAGAATATCCCCTGCCCCGAATTCAGTCTCAATCCGTTTATAGTCTTCTGCCCTTTTATCTGCATTGATACCATCCTGTATTTCCTCCAGCCTGTATCTGCCCTCCACCAGGAAATCTGTAAGCAGATCTATTGATCTCCCATTCCAGTCAGTTATTGCTCCCACAAACCATTCATTTCCCGATCTGCGCGCAATGACCGTATATCTGGCCATCTTACCTTCAATCAGCCTTGTTTCATCCCATACCACAGGGATTCTTCGAATGAAATCAGTGCATTCCTTTTCACGGTAATAGTCAGAGGGGGAGTCGGGCAGCATTGTCAGCGGACTGCTCAATACAACAAACAAGGCCATGGAGTGTGCCCTTGTCCCCTGTCCCATGGGATAATCATAGAGATCCGATTCGGTTACCATGATAAAGGTGCCATCAGTCTTTTCTACAAGCAGCGGAAGACTGATCAGCCTGCCTGTTTTAATTTCCTTAACTCTTTGATGCTCATAAGGAGTCTCGTATGCTGAGTTGAAGGTTTCGGATGACTGGAATCTAAGGGAATCACCTGTTTCAAAATACAGGTCAAGATTTTCCTTTACTATTCTTAGGCTGTCTTTTCCCGAAATGGTAAACCTGTATGCAAGTCCTTCATTGAAGAGTCTGAAAGTAACAGCAAAATTACTTTTGAACTTTATTTCCAGTTCATTGTATGAATTAACGTAAGCGGATTCCTTTTCACGGATCTCAGGATTAACAGTCTCATTAACCGATCTGTTGGAGATTCTTTGTACCCTGAAACCGGGATTCATTTCAGGCACATAATAATTTTCCAGGGATATATTCCCAAGCCATATAACGGCATTTCTTCCCTTAAGAAGTGCGACAAATATTCCGTTATCAATTTCTATCCCGGCAGTTAGTTTCCCGTCGGGTGATGTCAGTCCGTATTTTTGGGGATATACGGATATGCCCAGGAGAAGAGACGAAACGAGCAACAGGATTTTTTGCATATGCAGTATATTTAAATTCTGATATCCAATAAAAACCAACAGAAATTAAACCCTGATAGAAAAATCACGCCTTCCCGTCCCTTCGTCTCTTCGTCTTTCCTCCCGATCACCAGAAATCAAATACCTTTTCGTTACCGGCAGAATTCTTGATACAACGAACTGAAAAACCATTAAGCTTCTGAACAGGGTAAAGAGCCAGATCTGCCCTGTCGTGGTATAAGGCCCCGCACCAGCTTGTTGCATCATCGTCATCTACATTAGTCCAGAAAAAGGCAGTTTTGCCCAAATGTTCCAAAGCCTTGTCTCCACCGCGGCCACTGGCAAGTGCTGTAAAACCACTTGAGTTTGTAGCTCCGGTATTCGGGCTTTCCCAGGAAGTTGTTCCTGTCTGTTTCAATTTTCCGCCTGACTGTTCATCACCTCCGAGAAAGTTGGATAAGTACCACCAGTCCTGCATCGATGGAAGGCGCCAGCCATCTGGACAAGCCTTTGTAGCAGCTTCCCAGGTATATAGGTAACCATGAGTCTTCTGATAATCTTTGACATCCTCATAAACCGAGCAGCCGCTTTCTGTTTTAAAAGCAAGGTTTTCAGCCATCCATACCTGGTCGTCTATCTTTACAGTCTTGTAAACCCTGCCATCCCTGGGATCAGTTAGTGAGCCTGCTTCCTGGCCAAATGTAAAGGAGTAAACAGAAGTGACAATAAATAATGCAGAAATCAATAAGTTAGATTTATTCTTCATCCTAAACAGCTTTAATATGTTTTGAAACCCACATGTATAAAACACACAAATATGTATGTATTTAATTTACAATCATGTGGGTTCCATCAGTCCGTTAAAATAAAAATTATATACTGATGAAAAATTCCGGATTTGCCTGGAACGACAAATCCGGAATAAATATTTACCCGTTAAGCACCCAACCCTTGCGATATTCTTTGGTCAGAAAGGCGTTGGCAGCAGAATCATTTGTCACGACTCCGGCAACCGGATCATACTGCAATTCCTTGCCAGCCTGATGTGCTGCAAGCCCGAGCATCAATGTCTCTATCATGCGTCCTGCATAATCAAAGTCACAGTCTGTTTTAAGGTCTCCCTTGCATGCATTGAACCATTGCTGCTGGAATCCTCCGAGAGGAGGCGCAACCTGATTGGCGGCAGGTGGTTTGTAGTAGGTCATGTCTGCTCCGCTGCGTTCCGGGATAAGTATACGTGTGGTGAAGTCGGCAACAAGAGTCCCCTTGGTGCCTTTGAACATTGCCCCATGGCCGATTTTACTTATGTCAATTGCAGGATGCGGGATGGCTGGTTTTAATGTTCCCTGATACCATTCAACTGTAATGGGTCCCCTCCAACTGTTTGCCGGAAAATTAAACTTGGTGTGCATATTCGATGCTACAACCTCGGGACTGAAGGGATCTCCTTCTGCCCAGGCGCTTGTAGGCTGACTTGCATCAATGGCATTCCAGGCAAGGTCCATAGTATGGCTGCCCATATCTCCTATCTGCCAGCTGCCGAAATCATGGTACATATTCCACAGCAGACAGCCTGCTCCCGGTCGTGCGCCGAAATATCCAGGGTTAAAGGGATGCATCTGAACCGGACCGATCCATTGTTCCCAGTCAATTTCCTTAGGAGCAGGTCCTGCTGCAGGAAGATAACCTGTTTTATCATGAGTACGGTTGCCCCATGTTATCGCTTCCTTCAGTTCGCCGATAGCACCACCGCGGACCAGTTCCGCGACGCGGTCAAAATTCTCATTGGCATGTCGTTGTGTTCCATGCTGGGTGGCAAGCTTGTTCTTGTTTGCGAGATACACTTTCCTAACTTCACGTGCTTCCAAAACGGTTTCACCAACCGGTTTTTCGCAAAAGACATGCTTCCCGCGATTCATGGCCCAGATACTTATAAATGCATGGTGATGATCCGGCGTACAAATCAAAACAGCATCGATATCCTTTTGATCAAGGCACTTGCGCCAGTCTGTATACTGTTTGGCATTAGGATACTGCTTTGCGGCCAGCGCCATATTGCCGGCATGCACATCACAGATGGCAACCACATTTTCGCTCTCAAGGGCTCCATAATGCTGGCTGCCCCGTCCATGCGCCCCGATCAGGGCGATATTAAGCTTATCACTTGGACTTCTTCCTGAAAGGAAACTTCCCGGGAGGATTATCAGTCCGGTACCGGTAGCGGCAACCGATTTAACAAAATTTCTTCTCTTCATAATGGTAGGGTTAGTAGGTTAATTAAGTGACAGTTATATTGTTCAATATTTTTTGCTCCCCGGGTTCCGATGCGACAACATCAGAATTTTGTATATTTTTTAAATGTACATGATGTTACATTCATTTCAAAATTTCTAAAAATCTTTAATATAATAAAATGAGTGTTGGAATTCAGTACAACCAATAAGATATTATAATGATATTATAATGATATAATTATGATATTATAATAATATTATTCATGTGTTTTTAAGAATTAAAATTGCGCCTCCACCAAAATTGTCAATGAAGCTCCCTTCAAACCTACTGAATTAGCCCTGATGTATATTTCCCCGGGAGTTGTTTCCGGTCTGACAATTGCCAGACATACTCCCTGCCAGGTTTTTTTCTCTGGTTGCTGAAAGCTCGACATATCCGCGGGATTGCCGCTTCCTACACCTGCAACCTTTCCGTTGCCTGTCACCTCAAAATTAACAATTATATCGTCCGCATCAGGAACAATATTCCCTTCTGTATCGACAATTTCTGCCCATATATATGACAGATCATTACGGTCCGCCCTTATCCTTGTTCTGTCAGCAATAAGTCGTACCGCCCTGGGCCTGCCTGTTGTCTTAAGAGTCTGTGATGCTGTTTCCCTGCCATTGTCATAACAACGGGCAACCAGTGTGCCAGGCTCAAAGGGAACCTCGAATGTTGCCGTGATGGATGAGGCGGTATCAACAGCCTGTTCGCCAACCGTCCTGCCATTAAGCTCAAGCCTGACCAGCTGACTGCGGGTGTAGACATGAACCTGGAATTTTTCACCCTCATGACCTGACCAGTTCCAGCTTTTCAGCTCGTCAGGGAAGCCCCAGCTGCTGGTGACCTCTCTCTTACCTTCCGGAAGAGGACGGTGCACGAACATTTCAACTTTACTTTTTCCCCAGACTACATGTTGATAATATGAAGGCACCTTTCTGTTTCCGATAAGGTCGATGTCGCCCTGGTAATTTGTGAATACCGGCCACGAGTCGCGACTGAAACTTCCTCCCGCTGATTGTGATTTATCGGCATCAGGTACAATGTCAACCAGCTGAGCGATACCTCTGCCTGCCTCACCAAGGTTATCTGTTCCTGTCCAGACAAAATAACCTATTACATAAGGATGCTTCCTGACCATCTCATAGTTTTCGAGGGAGAGGGGAGTATTGGTTTCCGTCCCGACCATAACGCGATCAGGATATTTAGTGTGGTCTTCCTCATATCTCTTGTATGCATAGTTATAGCCTATCAGATCAAAGAGAGCCATGTGCTCCGGGATCTCATCCCACTTGCTTTTCTGACCTCTCATCCATGCAAAATCGTTAAAGCATTCTGTAACCCACCGTGAACTGTCAAGGCGCCGGATTTCGCCTGTCAGATTTCCGGCAATTCTCAGACCTGAGGTATCATACGTCTCCCTGATTTCATTCCCTATACTCCAGATCATAACTGACGGGTGATTCCTGTCGCGCTTTACCCAAGACTCAACATCTCTCTGCCACCATTCCCTGAAATAGAGGTGATAATCCTGACTCCTTTTAGCTGATTCCCATGTATCGAAGATTTCATTAATGACTACCATTCCCAGACGGTCGCAGGCATCCAGAAGCGCTGGTGAAGGAGGATTGTGGGCAGTACGAATCGCATTGAATCCGTTGTTTTTTAGTACTTCAATTTTCCGCTCCTCGGCTCGATCGATGGAAGCGGCTCCCAGGGGACCGTTATCGTGGTGACAGCAAGCACCGATCAGGTCAATTGATTTTCCATTGAGAGTGAATCCGTTTTTTGAATCTATTTTAATACTGCGTATCCCAAAATGAGTTGCCAGATGATCAACAACCGTATCATTTATCAGTACAGATACTCTGGCATCATATAGATTCGGATCATCCAATGACCATAGGATCGGGTCCTTTACCGCAACTTCCTGCGTTACCTGTATGGTCTGACCGGCCGGCACTGCTGAACTGCTTATAGAAGTTGCAGCCACCTTGCCTGAAGGATCGAGCAACTCAATACTAATTCCAAAGCTTTCATCACTATTGCCGGCGTTCACGATAGCCGCTGCAACATTCACAACTGCTGTAAGTTCAGTTATTACAGGTGTTGTAATGTATAATCCGCCTGACACATCAATGTGGACCGGATTCGCCAGGGTAAGCCAGACATGCCTGTTAATGCCCGATCCTGAATACCATCTGGAATTCATTCCTTCATTTTTAACTCGAACAGCAACAACGTTCGTCTGTCCGGGAGGATTCAGATAAGAAGTGATATCATAGAAAAAAGGAGTATATCCGTATGGATGAAATCCCAGATGCTTACCATTAAGCCAGACATCCGATCCCATGTAAACCCCGTCAAACTGCAGGTAAGCTATTTTACCCTTATCTTCCTCATTTATAATGAAGTGTTTCCTGTACCAGCCAATTCCTCCTGTCATATAGCCGGAACTACCCTTATCAATGGCAGATTTATCAAAGGGCCCGATTATGTCCACACCATTCTGTCCGGGCAGATCTTCAATACTCCAGTCATGTGGTACACTGATACGCCTCCAGCCGGAATCATTAAAGCCGGGGGACTCAGCACCTGAAAGAGTGTCCCTGATAAAGAGCCAGTTCTCATCAAAAGAAATCATTCTGCCGCTGGTGGAAATTTCTGCCTGATTGCTGCCTGAAATGAAAGAGAGAAAAACCAGTGCCGGTAACGGCAATAATAAACATATGAAAAGCTTAATTATAAATTGTTCCGGTTTTTTAATAATCATAAAGATCAGTCTGAAGCAAAAAGTTTTGAAACCCAATGTAAGGTTTTATCTTTAAATTCAGAGATGGCTGTTAACATAAATGATAAAACATCAAACTCAATCTATTCTTGCAACATCCTGAATTTAACGTTATTGAACTCAATACTAATCTTTTGTAATAGAAATAAAAAGACTAAATGATCAAGGCTCAGAAATAACGACTCTGTAACAGAACAAAAAAGGTAAATTGCAGGATAATAAATACTCAATGACTCTGGTTGTATTCTGGCATAGTGCGGTTTCATCCGAATATAATTTTTAATTTAAAGGTCGGATGGAACCCACATGATTGAAAATTATATACATACGTATCTGTGTATTTGATACATGTGGGTTTCATAAGTTTACAAGTTAGAAGTATTATATTTTAGCACTTTATAAAATAAAACCCGAACATTTTAACCAATGACCTTTCAACATACAATACGCCTTATTTATGAGAAATGTTATTCAATCTTCAGTTTTTCTGGCTCTTACGGCTCTGCTTTTTTCCTGTAGTCAAGATCTTGTTCCTCCTGTTCTGGAAACCACAGCCATAAGTGAGATCACAACAACCTCTGCCGTATGCGGAGGGGTTATTCTTGATAATGGCGGATCTCAAATAACCTCAAAAGGCATATGCAATAAACAGTGCGGGAACCGGATATGGAAATGAGTTAGTGGTTAAAACATATTCAGGTACAGTTTCTGATTCTGATGGAAACACTTATTACGATGGAACAGTTGATTTTAACAAAATAGCTAAATCTCTTGCATCAACAGTAAGCTGGACAGAATCCATTTTTACCGGATCTCCAGGCAATCCGGACTTTTCT
>DNOQ01000342.1 GCA_003501665.1 Bacteroidales bacterium
TAGGGTTGACCCTGACCTCTATTACCGAAGTATAACCGTTGAACTGCACCTGCACTGACTTGCTTTCTCCTACGCATCCTGAATTGAATATGGTTCTTCCACCCTGGGAGATTATTATCTGATCTTTAACACTGTATGTCTGGTAATCAAACCGGAATACTCCGCTGGTAATTCCCAGGTCAATCTGATGGACCTCCGGGGCATCTCCACCAGCTTTTTGTGTGTCATTACACCGGCTCTGGTGTACTACCGCCGGTTGCTGGTTGGGAGGAATGTTTCCTGATGGCATGTTTCCTGGCATGTTATTATTTGCTGCTCCCGACAGGATTGCCATGAAATCCAGCAGAGTGTTCATATCGATGGCGGGTTTTTTTCTTTCCGGTATACAGGCCGTATGGGTGTTGTTCCAGACGAATCCGGGCATACAATCGCATAACATCCTGTCATTAATCGGATCATAAACCTGATGTGAGTTTGGTATGTGGGAGCAATCGGCATGTACTATCTGTGTTGCCGTGATCTGGTCACAACCGCTGAAATCGTCTCTCCACTTGTATCCGGGTAAACAGTCACAATAGGCTTCGTTTCTCACCGGATCCCACACCGGCATGGTGTTGGGCAATAAATTGCAGTTGATGCTGTTGAGCTGTGCCAGCGATTGCGGGTAACACTGGGTGAAGTTCTGGTCCCAGACATATCCTGGCAGACAATCACAGATAACAATCTGATTGACTTCATCCCATACCCCCCGGGTATTGGGGTAGCCTGAACAATCGGCCTGTGCGGCTAAAAGTTTACCGGTCTCCTCGCATCCTGAATAATCAGGTTTCCANNCCGGATGTGTATTCGGATATGATGAGCAGTCTGAATTATTAAGTATATTCTGAATATCGGGTTTACACATACCTGTATTTGGATCACGGACGAAATTTGCCTTACAGGTACAAACATAAATTCCCAGTGCATCATTCCATATGAGTTCGGCATTTGGATCATTACACTCCGGTGCATCCGGCCTTTCAGGTTCCTTAACACATATTCCCTGTGAATTTCTGACATACCCGTCGATACATACACACACTTCTGCAATACGGTCATATCTCTCATTCGGACCACAATCCGGATCCCGTGTTGAAGAAACTTCATCAAGTTTGTGAATACCAAGGTACATGCATTGGGACTGGAGCCTGGAGGTTTCCTTCAGGTCTTTGTACCCGTTTGAAATTACAGTGATTTCCAAAGGTAAATTATTCTGGATATTTTCGGCCATTCCCATCAGGATCTGATAGATGCCGTTGCTTTCTGTCTGGAACGATCTTACTCCTGAAGGTGTCTTTATTGTTACCGCGGCATTTGAAATCCTTTTTCCATTTCTGTCCTCAACATAACCGAATAAAAGGATGTTGTCATAAATAATTCCGGTGAGGGTTTTTGTTATTTCGCGAATACCATCTTTATCGAAAATATATTTTGCTGTAAAAATATCGCGGCTCATTGTCACCGATTCCATAAGGTTATCCCAGTCGCTGTACCGGTCTAGCAGGTTTAGTATATCTCTGTGGCATTTATCCAGTGAAGCGAGCCTGTCAAACTGCGTTTGCCCCCATTTCCGGGCCTCATTGTATAGTAACTGGTAGTTATTGCACCACCTTATCATCTCATCTGCAGGGATGACGGTCCCGTTTGCCAGCTTCCAGTCAGAAAAGATAGTATGGACAAGTCCCATTCCTCCTTTCAGTTGAGTCCATTTACCCGAACTCCAGATATATACTCCATTTCCGGAGGTATTGCTCCATATCTCTCCTCCCACAGGCCGTACTCCGGTGTAACATATTACATCCCCGGTCTCAAGGTCTGTGAATGCTTTTCGTTTGGGATCAGAGCGATCAGCTGTAGCATCGCCTCCTACATATCCGATACAGTTGGCTGCTCTGTCCTTTATCTGTTTCTGAATATTTCTGAGTCCTGCTGCTGCCTGTTTTACACCTTCCCTGAAGTATCTGAGCCCGGTACGGACCAGAAATGAAGCGGGATCCCTCAGTGCTTCGTATTTCTGTTCTTTTGGCAGGAGATTTTCAAGATCCTTAAAGATATTCTCCATAACCTCAAGCGACCGGAAGGGATTTTCAGCATCAGGAGCATAACGGTTATAAAAGTCCACTGCTTTTTCAATATCCTCTTTGACGTCTGTAACTTCTTTCAACCCGGCATCAAATTGTGTTAGCTTTCCAAGGGTATAATTGATTTTAGCCCTGAATTCGGCATTGTTAATACTGTTTATTGCATCCTGAATTTTTGGGGGCATATGCTGATAATTATCTGTAAGCATATTCCAGTTATTCAGCATATCAGTAAGCATTTCCTGTGATTCTTTCGATATGTTCTTTGATGTTGTCAGGGCTTCATTAAGTTTCTCTTTGTCCTCGCTGGTGAGCTCCAGATATACAGGGGGTTTTGTTTGTGCAATGGTAGAAATAACTGTCGCCGTCAGAAACAGGATGACCAGTAACGAGGCCTTTGAAGGGACTTTAAAAGAATGCATATTAATTTGTTTTAGAAGGAATACCGGTATCCCAGTGATAAAATTGTCATCTGAAATCCTTCCTCGGAGGATAATATATCATTGAGCCAAACATCGACACCAAATTCAAACGCTGTTCGCTCTTTACCTATCCTGATTCTTGTTAGAGTATTAAATGAGTAGTCTGCTGCAATTTCTCCTGCCAGGCGGGAATCGTTTGTAAGAGGTTTCAGCATTGTATTGGCGGCCAGACCCAGGTCAACCCCCCAGTAACGTGTACCGCTGATCTGGCGGTAGCCCAGGAAAAGAGGGATCCTGAAACTATAAAAAGAACTCACCCCGGCATCTTCATCAGTTTTTCCAATCAGTGAACTGACATGAATGCCTGTTCCTATGAAAAGCTTTGTGCCGAACATCTGTTCAATACCGATATTTATTCCGGGTATGAGGGGCGGATCAAGATTGTAAACCTTTCCCAGGTTAGAGAATAGCAGGGAAAGAAAGAAAGAGGTATTGTGATACTTTGGAGCAGGGGCAATGGCAGGGAGAGGTACCTGATTTGGCGGGACGTTAATAAAGGCATTCGGGTCAGTTGTTTTTCTTGTCTGGTCAGGGGCAGCCTGCTTTTGTCCTGATGCAGATTGTGTTAAAGCATCAGCTGCTGCCTGATTCTGTTTGATTGCTGTTGCCGGATCGCATTTACCGGAAGGATAATTTTCCTTTACCCAGTTCTGTGCCACCTGATAAAAGGGAAAGCCTCCTTTCAATGGTATCAGATTGGGGGAACGGTCTTCATTGTCAACGATTTTTACCATTCCGTCTGACTTGTCACAAACAGCTTTGTAACTCTTTTGTGCACTAAGTAAAACAGGGATAGTAAACAGGAAAAGTAACAGGAAAAATTTAAATTGATATTTCATCCTTAGCGGTAATTTATTAACGTATGACATTGAATTACAATTGTCAGCATCAGATTAATCAGTTCTATACCGATAAACTGATACGATAAATATAATAAAATTACACGTTCAGAGTATTTTTTTTGATTACCGGGATTTATGGCAAGATGAGCATCAACTTTGATGAGATAAAGGATTATATGATATGTATATGAATGAGAAAAGTTAGAATTACCGAAATTAAAATGCATTATAACCATTAAAGGAGAACGCTTAAAACAAAAAAGAAAGACCGTCACTATTCAGACGGTCTTCCTCACTTGTTTATTCTTCAGATAATAGGCTGAATATTTTAATTATCTTAATATCCAGGATTATTTGTAGTGATTTTTGAATTCCTGTCAATTTCAGTCTGGGGTATTGGTAATAAAACACTTTCTCCCGGATATTTTGCCAGTTCGGGCTGTGCAAACCGGGTAAACTGATCGGTCAGATAATCTGAAAAGAAATGTTTTTTAACCTTCAGATTATTACCAAAGGTTTGTTTCATAATACCCCATCTCAGCAGGTCGAATATCCGTTGTCCTTCCATTGCAAGTTCAACCCTTCGTTCGTGTCTTACAATATCTCTAAGGGTACCGTCTGTGATTGTTTTGGGAGGCATATTTACAGATGGTCTTGCACGTACTTTATTTACCCAGACCAGAGCTTCATCCTTGTTCTGTTCGGCAAGAGCTTCCGCAAGGATAAGATAGAGATCTGCCATACGCATAAGAGGTACATCCAGTCCGTCGGAATATACATCCTGAAGATGAGCTACATTACGTGTACATTTTTTGACATTCATTCCGGTTTCTGACCACCTGTAATCATAATCGATCGGATCACCGTCGTTATAGGTTTTCTGATAAGTTACAAGCTTACCTCCGGCATCGTATGTTCTGTGTGAATACGTGAAAGAGCCACCTGCACTATATGTCCCGTAAACAGCGCCAGGGTAATGTATTGTTGCCTCACGGCGGGGATCGCCGGGCTCAAAGGCGTCAAACAGATCACGCATTGGCAGTGCGTAGCCCCAGCCTGCCATCCCGTACACGTGAATAAATTCCGGGGGAGCGTTTCGGGTAATTCTTTGGATCATATAATTATTTCCGAAATCCCTGCTGTTATCAATAAACTGAAGATAAAACAGTAACTCCTTATTCCCTTCATTTTCATGTGTAAATATGTCTTCAAAAGATTCAAGGAGTTCGTATCCGGCAGCTTCAGCAATGTTTACGGCAGTTCGTCCTGCAGTTTCAGCAAGTGCCCATTCCTTATTATACAGGTAAGCTTTAGCCAGGTAGGCTGCTGCTGTAGCTTTCGTAGCAGCACCTGTATATGCTGCAGGCTGTTTGTCGGGAAGAGTTTCTCTTGCAAGGGTAAAGTCTGCAATAATCTGATCATAAATATCGGCTACGGCTGTTCTTGGTTGTTCAAATTCTTCAAATGATTCCCTGGGCTGATCATGAAGAGGCACATCACCGAAATAGCTGGTCAGGAACATATAGGCAAATCCGCGGAGGAAATGAGCTTCACCGATATATGGATCGATCTGAGCCTGTGTCAGTCCTTTATCCAGCAACTTCGGGATGTTCTTAATGGCGAAGTTGGCTGAATTTATGCTCTGGAAGGCAAAATTCCAGTAGTTGTTTGCCGTACCATCACTTGAATTTATCTTCCATTGTGAAAACGAAATAGATGCAGCACGCGACGGTCTCCAGTAAGCATCATCCGAAATGGCGTCATTCATTATTACAAGATCACGCAGATAGCTGTTTGAAGACCTTCTCCATGGTTCATATGCTGCCGTTACGGCCATTCTTGCCGCGGCTTCATTGACAAAGAACACGTCCGGAGAAGGGGAGTCCAGCGGATAACGGTTTAAAAATTCCGATTCATCACAGGATTCAGTAAACAGCATTCCACCACAAACCAGGGTGGCTGATATAATATGGATTATGTTATTTCTTTTCATCATTACTTTGTATTAATAGTTATATCCCCGGATTTAGAAGGTTACCTGAAAGCCCAGTGTCCAGGTCCTTGGTTGAGGCACTCCGGTAAGGACATCAGCATTTGAATCTACTTCAGGCCCGTAAAAATCGGTAAGAGTGTAAAGATTTTGCACGCTTAAGTATGTTGAGAGCTTGCCGACACCAATTTTCTGAGTAAATGATGCAGGCATATCCCAGTTAAGGTTGATATTACTTACACGAAGATAAGAAGCATCTTGCAACCAGAAATCCGACAGCATATTGACGTTATTTCCGGCATCAGCCTTATCAACTCTTGGCCATTTTCCGTCAGGATTTTTAGTAGGATGGTAACGATCCAGAAGCAGGACGTCATGGCCCATAGCCCACATCGTAAAGTAATTCAGAACACCCAGGTTGGTTCCGCCCCGGAGATCTTTTAATAATCCTTTGACTCCCTGGAGTTGAACCTGGAATGTCCAGTTTTTATAACCCAGAGTTCCCATAAATCCGTATGTAAGATCGGGGTACCGGCTCCCGATAAGTGTCCTGTCAAGCGCATTAACAGTACCATCCGGTTCACCGGTAAGATTTCCCTGGGCATCTTTTCCGTCAACGTCAAGGAGCCAGATATCTCCGATCTGCTTTCCTGAGAACTGAGGTTTATCCAGGTCGGCAGAGGTTCTGATCAATCCATTGGTTTTATAACCGAAGAAAGACCTGAGCGGATATCCTTCCACGATACCCTCAGTCCGGAGATCCCTGCCTTCCAGGTCGATAACCTTGTTCCTGAAATGGGTGGCATTGGCACTTACACTGTAATACCAGTCCCTGACATTCTTTCGGTATCCGATTTCAACTTCTACCCCTGAGTTGCGGATTTGTCCTGCATTTATATAGGGACTCCCCGTAAGACCGGTAGATCCCGGAATAGGCTGGCTAAAGAGAAGATCGTAAGTATCCTGAATATAGAAGTCAGATATAAGATACAGACTGTTGTTAAGTACGGTAATATCAAGGCCGAGGTTTTTCTTCTCGGTACTTTCCCATTTAAGATTTGAATTAACTGCCGATGACATGGTATAGCCCTGGGAAGGCGACTGGTTCATCGGGTAATTTCGTGAGGTGAGAGAAGCAATTGTGCCATAGGTGCTTACACTCAGAACATTACCTGTCAAACCCCAGCTTACCCGCATTTTAAGCTCATCGAGCCAGTCGAAAGAATCCATGAAACTTTCTTCTCCAATTCTCCATGCCACCGAAACAGAAGGGAATACGCCATATCTTTTGGCTTCACTCAGCCTTGATGTGCCATCACGTCTGACTGTAGCTGAAACGATGTACTTACTATTGTATGTATAACCGGCACGGCCGAATAATGATGCAAATGCCCAATCAGAGTATGTGTTGAGATTAAGCTGTGTGGCAGGGTCACCGGCACTGAGAAACTGGATCTCATTGTTCGGGGTTCCGGCCCTGCTGGCATATAATCTTTCATATGTTTCTTCCTCAAGTGAATAACCAAGGAGTGCCGAAACATTGTGCACTTCGCTGAACGTCCTGTTGAAATCCAGCAGATAGTCAGTTATCCAGTGAAGGGTCTCACGGTTATCTTTATTGATAGTATTAATAGTACTTCCCTCCCATAGAAACAGGGGATCAACTCCTCCGGCGAAACTTTTCCGGTAATCATTATCCCATTCCAGGTTACCGCGTGCCGTAAAATTTAACCCCTTAAGAATTGAAAGTGTTAAATAGATATTACCCTGGATACCTTTTTCGTCGAATGTGTTGGAATTTGTTTCTGCAAGCCAGACGGCACTTGAATGCATATGTTCAAGTGCGGTGTTTCGAATTCTGCCGTGGGTACCATCTTCCTCATAGATTCTTGAAATGGGTGCTTTCTGCAGAGCCCTGGTGTATTGTCCGACATCACCATTGCGTTTCCCGGAAAAGACATTCAGGGAATTACCGAACTTGATCCAGTTTCTGACCTTGTGATCAGTATTCAACCTTAGATTGAATCTGTTATAGTCCATCCCGATCACCATTCCTTTGTTATCAAGATAGGCAGCTGAAACAAAATAGTTGGATTTGTCGGTTCCGCCTGATAATGAAAGGTTATAATTTGCCAGATAGCCGGTTCGCATAACGGCACCAAGCCAGTCTTCATCAACACCTTCATACATTTTCAGGACTTCATCATCCCAGGGTGTGGGAATACCTGCATTGTTATAAGCTTCAGTCCACAATTCCAGCCAATCATCGGCTTTTAACAACTCAATTCTCAGATTGCTTCGTTGTTGCAGGCCATGATAAGTATGAAAAGTTATCTGCGGTACCTGACCGGCTGCTCCCCGTTTTGTTGTTATGAGGATAACACCGTTTGCAGCTCTTGCTCCATAAATGGCCACAACGGATGCATCCTTCAGAACGGAGATTGTCTCAATATCCTCATTGTTCAGATTATCTATATTGGTTGTTATGACACCGTCAACGACAAAGATCGGACTGTTTGTACCGCTTATCGACTGATCGCCGCGGATACGGATGCTTGCTGATGCGCCTGGTTCACCTGAATTAGGAACAATACGCAAGCCCGGTGACCGCCCTTGCAGTGATATTAAAGGTGAAGTGGTCGGCACCCTCGCAAAGTCGGTTGTATTTACCTGAGAAACAGCGCCTGTAAGATTGCTTCGCCTTACAGTGCCATAACCGATCACAACAACTTCATCAAGTGTGGCCACATCAACTGCCAGTCCAATATTTATTACTCTCTGGCTTCCGACAGTGATCCTCTGAGGAATATAACCTATGAACGAAAAAACAAGTACCGGGTTTGCGCTTGTAATCTCGACAGAATAAGAACCGTCAGCTCCGGTTACTGCACCGGTTGTTGTCCCTTCCACCGCGATATTAACTCCCGGAAGAGCTTCTCCGGTGCCGGCATCATTTACAATTCCGGTAACCCTGATGACCTGATAGGAGAGATCAGATCCCTGATTACCTGAACCTGTGACAGCCGAAAGTTGAAAAACAGCTAAGGCAAGAATAAGTAAGAAGATTCTGCTTCTTTCAAAGAAAGCATTAAATGAACTTACCTTTCTTTTCTTGAGTTCCAAATTCTCATACATAATTGCTGGTTTTAGTTGGTAATTATTTAAATGGAGGTAAAATAAAGCGATCAGATTTTGAAGCTTTGAAAATAAACATAGATAACAGGTTAATTAAGAACTTCTTAAATGAATAATATTTACAGGATCAGGTTAACTTAAATAACAGGATATATTTTGATAAAAATGATACATCATTAATCATCCATGAAAAGTACTAATATTTTGGGAATAAGTCAAATTATGCAGGTTAAATTCCAGATACAAGATATCTTTCGATTTGCCGGCCCCTGCATTTAACCCCTGAAAGCAGATGAAAGATGTCTGAAAAACTATATTACCCGGTGTTTCCGGTTACAGCTTTCCTGAAAATCATGAACCATGAATACTGATAATATTCTCCGGAATCTTTATTCATCCTTGACATATCTGCTTTAATGGGGAACGGGACCAGAACATCATTTCCTCTGTTCCAGTTAGCCGGTGTCATTACGTTATGATTATCGGCTGTCTGAATTGCAGTAACCGTTCTCACAAGCTCATCCATATTTCTTCCGACTTCCTGAGGGTAAAAAAATTCTGCCCGGACTTTATTATCCGGATCAATAATGAATACGCCTCTGACATCACGATTATTATCTGATTCGCGATGGATCATGCCATATAATTTTGCTATAACCAGTTCGGCGTCATCTGCAATCGGGAATAAGATTTTCTGTCTGGTATTATTATA
>DNOQ01000445.1 GCA_003501665.1 Bacteroidales bacterium
TTCGGATGGCGGAGGAGGTAAGCTGAGCAGGAAACTGCTGCTACATGCTGCCGGAGATATTGCGATTAGCAGAGAGAAGAATCTGAAGTTAAGACCTGTAGGGAAATTTGAGATCATGAAAGGGCATCTTACAGCAGGTGCGGGTACGGTCGTTGAAAGTAAACATTTATCAGTAAGTGCACTGTTATTTGGCGACAGGGAAAAGAACTTCGATCTGCAGGCCGGATTTGCTCTCGATACGGGAAGCATTGAAATATTTTACAGTTATCGCTTCAATCTTGTATCGGGAAGTAATCTTCTGCCGTTCTCTCTGTTCCATCAGACGGGAATCGCGCTTGGTTTAAACAATGTTGATAAAAGGAGGATAATCAAAACAATAAATTACCCTGATTTGTAGTTATCTTTAATGTTTGAATAATTTTTGGAAATTATTATCTTTGTAAACTGATAAAAGTCAAAAAACCAAAGTAGTATGTACAAAATGAAAGTCTTGCCAGTCGTATTAATCGCTGGATTAATTCTCATATCATGTAAAGGAAGCCGGAAAGCAGGTGTCTCTTCCACAACGGGATGGGAATATAACAATCCTGATAATGGCGGGTTCGAAGTGGTAATCGGAGCCGAACAAAAAACGGGTCCGGGTCTTGTACTTATTGAAGGAGGCCGGTTCACTATGGGGCAGGTTCAGCAGGATGTCCTGTTCGACTGGAATAATAAACCGCGGACTGTTACTGTTTCATCATTTTATATGGATGAGACTGAAATACGGAACGTTGATTACAGGGAATATCTGTACTGGTTGCGGCGTGTATATGTTGATTACCCGGAAGTTTACCGGAGAGCTCTCCCCGATACTCTGGTCTGGAGAAGCCCGATGGCTTTTAACGATCCCTATGTACAATATTATTTCCGTCATCCGGCATATAATACATATCCTGTTGTAGGTGTCAGCTGGCTTCAGGCTAATGATTACTGCCTGTGGCGCAGCGACAGGGTGAATGAGCAACTTCTTATTGCTGAAGGTGAACTGAAACCGGATCCGGAACAGAAGAACCAGAATAATTTCAATACTGAAGCATATCTTGTCGGCCAGTACGAGGGTGTGGTAAACAGGCTGAGAGAGAGCCTTAATCCCAATCAGACGGAAAGGCGTACCACTTTTGAAGATGGGTTACTTCTTCCCAATTACCGTCTGCCAACAGAGGCTGAATGGGAATTTGCTGCTTATGCTCTAAGGGGTAATACTTACCAGGAAAGGATATATGAAAGAAGAATTTATCCGTGGGATGGACATAATGTGAGAAACTCTGNNGATTACGGACTCTATTGCATGGCAGGAAATGTGAATGAATGGGTACAGGATGTATATCGTCCGCTGACATCAGACGACGTAGACGGATTCAATCCCTTCAGAGGTAATGTCTATACCGATCTTCGCCGTGATGCAAACGGAAGGGTAGTCACAAAAAATAACCTTGGCAGGCTATATATAGATACCGTGAGGGATATAGATGTGGCAAACAGATATAATTATCAGAGAGGCGATTACAGGAACTACAGGGATGGCGACCTGCAGTCTTCAGTAATAGTTGACTGGAGAGCGGATGATGGTATGAGGGGATCTACAAGAATGTATGCACAAAGTGTGGGAGCTGAAGGACAGAGTGATTTTGTGACATTAATTAATGATAATGCCAGAGTATTTAAGGGAGGTTCATGGAAGGACAGGGCTTACTGGCTTAATCCTTCCACCAGAAGATTCCTCGACCAGGAGAGTTGTCGGGACGATCTGGGATTCAGATGCGCAATGATAAGAGTTGGTAGTCCTGCAGGATTCTGATTGAAAAAATAAAATTATCTTTAGCCCCATTATGTATTCATGATGGGGCATTTTTTTGAAAATATAATGACAGAACAGATTTACGAGCTTTTCAGGGAATCTGAAGGCTTATCGACCGATTCACGCACTATTTCCAAAGGAGAGATGTTCTTTGCTCTCTGGGGAGAGAAATTCAATGGTAATAAATATGCCGCTGACGCTCTGAAAAAAGGTGCATCATGGGCAGTTATCGACGATCCCGCTTTTGAAACCGGGAGAACCATCCTGGTGGATGATACTCTTACCGAATTGCAGAAACTGGCCACACACCACAGGAAAGAATTAAAATGCCCTGTAATAGTTATAACAGGTACGAACGGTAAAACAACCACAAAAGAACTTCTTGCTGCTGTTCTTTCGAAAAAATACAGGGTCCATTATACCAGGAAAAACTTCAATAACCAGATCGGAGTACCTCTTTCAATACTCTCGGCAAAGCAGGATACAGAGATAATGGTTCTTGAAATGGGGGCCAGCCATATTGGTGAGATCCGTACCTTGTGCCTTATAGCCAGACCCGATTACGGAATTATAACCAACATCGGAACAGCCCATATCGAAGGTTTCGGATCTTTTGAGGGAGTGGTAAAAGCAAAAACCGAACTTTATGAATACCTTCGTAAAGTCAATGGAATAGCTTTCTATAACGATAAGGACAAACTGATAAGCGATAAGATTTACGGGATGGTGAACCGCGCTGTTCCTTTCTCCGATCCGACAGGAACGGCATTACAAATAATCCCTGAATTTTCAGGAATGAACCTCTCCTTATCGTTTAAATACCTGAATAAGAAATTAGAGATTAAAACAAATCTCTTTGGTGCATATAATGTTGAAAATATTAAGGCAGCAATAGCCATAGGTTTATTCTTCGGGGTTGAACCTGAAGATATTGCAGATGCCATTGAGGGCTATATGCCGGAAGATAACCGTTCACAGGTGCTGGTTACCGGAAATAACACACTTATCTGCGACTCCTATAACGCAAATCCGGCAAGCATGAAAATGGCTATTGAATCTTTCGCGGCAATTGAAGCTGAAAAGAAATTGTGTATCCTCGGAGATATGCTTGAACTCGGTGATAAGAGCGAGGAAGAACACAAAAAGATACACCGGGTCCTTACGGATCATAATCTTCAGAATGTAATGCTTGCAGGTCCTGTTTTTGCCAAAGTATCTGCCGGATTCAGATTCAAGACCTTTTCAAGTGTGAGCCGGCTTAAGGAATTTCTCAGACTTAAACCGGTCAGAGGATATCATATCCTTATAAAAGGTTCCAGGGGCATGGCTCTTGAACAGATATATGACATGCTTTAAGGGAAACTCTGAATTCAGATTTTAATCCGTAAATTTTATATTTATCTGCAGTACTTCCGGTCTGCCTGATGTTCTTACCCTCGGACCCCACAGGCCATAACCCGATGAAACAATTATATGGGTATTCCCCTTCTTCTTATACCCGTGCCCCACTTCATAAATACGATCGATAAGGTGATTCAGGGGCCACAGCTGACCTTTATGTGTATGTCCCGAAAGCTGAAGGTCAATCCCGTTTTTTTCAGCTTCCCCGAGATTCAGCGGCTGATGATCGAGGAGAATAACCGGCCTTGAATGATCGGTATTTTCTAAAAGTTCCTCAAGGGGCATTCTGTTTTTTCCCGAATATCTGAAGGAATCCCTGTCGAGCCTTCCTGCAACCTGAATACCACCGGGCAGTACAACCATTTCATCTTTTAAAATCCTTATTCCTTTGCTTTCTATATAGGGAATAGTCCTGTCTCCTCCACCAATATACTCATGATTGCCGGTTATGGCATAGAGACCGTCCCGGGTGTGCGGACCATGGAAATATTTTAACAGATCACCCCTCAGCACCGGACCAAGCTCTCCGTCAATTATATCCCCCAGCAAAAATACTGCATCAGGTTGCATCTTCTCAAGCACCTCCGAGAGTTTAATGATGCTTCTCTTTCTTATAATACTCCCCAGATGAATATCAGAAACTGCCGCAATTCTGAGATTCTTAACATCATCAGTCTGTTTGGCGACTGAAATATCATATTCTTTTACGACAGGTATAACGGCATTTATGAATCCTCCGATAATAAAGAGGGAAGAAATAGTTACTGTTAAGATAAAAGCCCATTTCCGGTACAGAGGAATTGCCTCAGGGTGTAACAGACCGGTCAGTCGCAAAATGAGAAATAAAATATCGGAAAAAAGGAAAAAGATAAAAGTGTATAAGAGGAAAGCAAGCCAGAATCCTCCGGCTATATTCAGTACATCAGAAAAGAGCGTTGAATGCCTCGACTCAAGAATTTTCGCCACGATGAATATGGCAGCAAGAAATATAAAAGCAATTGTATAAAGCAATTTCCCCGAACGGGGAATGATATTATAACCTTTAAGGAACAGATAAAGATTTCCGATGAAATAAACCGTAAAAACAACGATAAAGAATATAATATAATGAGATATCTTCATTCCTCTAACAATTAGGATATAAGTTTTCTGAAGGTTCTTCTGTTACGTATATAAAACTCAAAAACGATACATTTGTTCAGTAGTAATCCTTCAGGTTCTTTACCTCCAAGGGTTCTGACGATTGCCCTTTTTTCTTTTAAGCTGTTAATACTCCTGTAGTAATCGAAGTGAGCCCTTAAGACCGCCCATGAACTTCTGAATTGTCCCTTTGCAAGAAAAAATATCGCAGCAATACCGTCGAGAATTTTTCTCTTGAACAGAATATTTTTCAATTCCTTATCAGGCAGATTTTTATATAACAGGAAGAGACTGTTACGGAAGTTCAGGTAGGTTTTGAAGGGTGAATTATACGGGAGCGCACCTCCGCCTATATGGAAAACTGCCGAAGCAGGAACATAAGCAACCCTGTATCCTGCTTTATGAAACCGCCAGCACAGATCTATTTCTTCCATGTGGGCAAAGAAATGCCGGTCAAACCCTCCGCATCGTTTCCATATCTCTGACCGGACTATCATGCAGGCGCCTGTTGACCAGAAAATATCGGTTTGGA
>DNOQ01000546.1:0-3607 GCA_003501665.1 Bacteroidales bacterium
CAGCTGAACGGTATTTTCTCAAATCTTTTCAAAAACAGTATTCAGGCAATTCCTTCCACCAGACACGGATTGGTCAAAGTTGGATTGAAAGTTGACAGGGATAAAGTTACAGTCTCGGTTTCTGATAACGGAACCGGTATACCCGAATCTGTCAGAAAAAAAATGTTCACTCCTAATTTTACCACCAAATCATCCGGAACCGGACTGGGTCTTTCAATAGTCAAGAAATATGCGGAGGGTGCAAACGGCAGAGTCTGGTTTGAATCAGAATCCGGAAAGGGAACAACCTTTTTTGTCGAATTCCCGCTAATCTTCACTGTTGAAAATCCGGGAGAACCTTTTATAGACCGGCATTGAATAATTGAATTATTTAATTATATTAGCGGTTGATAAAAGGATTTGATGACCGGAAAGTTGTCAGCTTATATTAAATATCTAATAATAAGTATTTTACTTATTATTTCTTTAGGTATATCATTATTTTCACAAACGAAAATCAGCGGTATAATTAACAGGTATGCCAGGGTAACCTCGTTAGGTGTTGATTTTGTTATTATAAGTGATGAGGCTCAGTTCGATCAGTTCAGCCAGGGTGACACCGTGCTGCTGATGCAAATGAAGGGTGCAAGGATTTATACAACCGAAACTCCTTCATACGGAACTGCGTATTCATCTTACGGACAGCCGGGGAAGCATGAATTCCTCACTATATTATCGGTGGACGATGCAACAAACAAAATTGTCTTCAGAAACAATATTGTAAACAGCTCCTTTGATATTGCCAGCGGAGTACAGATAATTAAAGTGCCGTCATATAATGCTGCTGTTGTCGATGCAATACTGACATGTCAGCCATGGGACAGTTTGACAAAGACCGGTGGTGTACTGGCTGTAATTGTCGGAAGAACTCTTTCTCTTAACGCTGATATTGATGTTACCGGAAAAGGTTTTAAAGGAGGAATCACTACCCTGGGTATGGGGATCTGTAACATAACAGATGCTGTTAAGCTCGATAAATACGTATATTCTGCATCCACCGACAGTTCAGGATTTAAAGGAGAAGGGCTGGCGGTAAGATCAGGTACCGGACTGCCCATATATCCTTTATATGGAAAAGGGAAAGGCGCCAATTTCACCGGAGGAGGCGGAGGTAACGGGAAATTTTCAGGTGGAGGAGGAGGTTCCAATTATGGCAACGGGGGACTGGGGGGCCGTGAATCAACATCATGTATTCCTCCTGCTCTTGGAGGAGAAGGCGGAAAAGATGTTGTCAGCACCGGCCTTAACGGTGGTATTTTCCCCGGAGGTGGTGGAGGATCATCAACATATGTGTCAGGTGGCACACCAACTCCCGGAGGAAACGGAGGAGGAATTGTAATACTGATCTGCGATACTCTGAAAGGTAACAACTACAGAATACTTGCAGATGGAGTACATCCCGGTACGGCAAGCGGTGATGCCGGTTCAGGTGGTGGTGGCGGCGGTGGTACTGTCGCCTTGTATCTTCACAGCTATTCATCAGTTCCGGCTACGTCGGCATTGACAATTACAGCAAGGGGAGGACAGGGCGGAAATCATACAACTGTCGGAGGTAATGGTGGTGGCGGTGGTGGAGGTCTGATAACAACAAACAATATTACACTACCTGCGAATGTGGTTAAAACAGTGACAGGTGGTAACGTCGGAACCCGGAGCGGGGGATCATCAGGTGCAACATCCGGGTCGAACGGAACCAGCCAGACTACTTTTGTACCAATGTTAAACGGTTTCCTTTTTAATTCAATACGTTCTTCAGTTACAGGCGACCAGATTGACTCAATATGCTCAAATGTTACTCCTAAACCTGTAACCGGTACATTCCCCGTAGGAGGTTCAGGTTCATATCAATATATATGGCAGAGGAGCTATAATCTTTCAGGAGCTCCGGTTGTAATCTCCGGTGCAACATCAAAGGATTTTATACCCGCTGCTGCTGAAACAAATACATTCTGGGTAAGGAGGATTATACGCGATCAGGTAACCCTGCTGACAGATACAAGTAAATGGGTTAACATAATTGTTCAGCCCGCGATTACCGGTAATCTTGTGGGAAAGGATACAACCATCTGCCAGAATCAGAATCCACTTTTGCTTGAACCCCTGAATTCAGGACCGGCAAACGGTAACGGGATCTATGCATATCAGTGGAAACAGGATAGTGACAATGCTGACTGGGAGACAGCCCCAAATGCCGGTGGGTCAGTTTCAAACCTTTCTTCATTCGATCCTCCTGCACTTGCTGCAACAACATATTATAAGCGCGTCGTGAAATCCGGCCGTTGTATCGATTACAGCCCGACGGTCACAATTACGGTTTTACCCCGGATTACAGGTAATATTACTGAACGGCCCGATTCGGTGATCTGTGAGGGAATGGTGTTTAATACTCTTGGTGCGACAACCCCGGCCGGAGGTTCAGGAATCTTTACATACCTTTGGCAGGACAGTATTTTGAGCGGAACCTGGCAACCGGCCGGGGGCATAAATAGCTCTTCCACTCATAATCCGGATACTGCGCGATTCACATCAATACAACAAAGATTTTTCAGGCGGGTTGTTATGTCAGGGCCATATAATGTTTGTAAAAATTCCAGTTCGCCGATACTGCTTACCAGGTATTTTAAAATTGAAAACAATGCGATTTCTGCCGGCAGTACAATTTGTTCAGGGACCATACCAGCGCCACTTACCGGGAGTACACCTCTGATGGGATCGGGCATTTACACATACTTATGGCAGGACAGTTCCACAACTGCCACATGGACAACAAGAGCTACATCAAGATCACCCTATGCCCCGCCGGCACTAAATGATTCAGTATGGTACAGAAGAATTGTCAGCTCATCAAAATGCCGCGACACAAGCAAAATTGTCGTAATTAATGTACATGCACCAGTAACCAATAATATTATCAGTCTTATCTCAGGCTCCGGTGAAGATACAACTATTTGCAGCGGTGCAGTTCCCAATAAAATAATTGAGTTGGTAAATCCGGAGGGAGGCACCAATATTCCCGGAGACTACACTTACCAGTGGTTCTCTTCGGCTGATAATAATAGTTATACGGCAGTTGCTGTATCAGGAACTTTACCTGATTATCAGCCTTCTGCTGTTGCTTCTTCATTATTTTTCCGGAGAAGAGTTAATTCGGGTATGTGCTCATCGGAAAGCAATCCGATAAAAATAAACGCCTTACCTGTAATAAAAGACAATATAATCACTCCCGACAAACCTGCTGTATGTTATAATACCATACCCGGGCAGATCACGGGAACGCCTCTGACGGGAGGAACAGGGACAACCCAGACATGGTTATGGCAGGACAGCATTTCCGGTGCCGCATGGTCAGACATTTCCGCAAGTGATGTACAGAATTACACACCCGGATCTTCTCTGACACTGAAGACATGGTATCGCAGGATAGTAAAATCTGGTCCTGTGGATTGCTGTATTGATACCTCTGCAGTAGCAGTAATTGATATTAATTCTCTTCCAACGGGAACTATTACCACTGTGGCAGATACAACAATGTGCAGCGGATCATCCGTGAGCCTGAAGGTTCATCTTA
>DNOQ01000546.1:3622-8240 GCA_003501665.1 Bacteroidales bacterium
GGCTCCATTTCGGTTTTCAATTATTCCCTTGCCTCAGTAGAGGACCAGAACGGATGTGTGGCAACCTCTCTGACAGGTGCGAGAAAAGCCACAGTATACAGAGTTCCCGTTGCAAATGCAGGTCCCGATGTTGAAGTCTGTGGCCCCGGGGTAACTCTTGCGGCAGTCCCCGGTGACGGAACCGGTTTATGGTATTTCCCGCCACAGGTATTACAGTCGGAACCAACTGCTTACAATACAACGGTCAAAATTGACTCTGCATTTTCAACTCCCGGTGTTGCATACAAATTTTACTGGGAGGAAAAGAACTGGCTTTGTGTTGACAAGGATTCAGTAACAGTAACTTTTTATAAACGGGTGAACGGGATCGATGCAGGAAGAGATACTTCCCTGATGACATTCGACTATCTAATACCGTTAAAAGCTTCATCACCTCTTTCGCATGAAACAGGGGAATGGAGCGTGATTTCAGGTTCGGGTGATTTTGACAATATACATTCAAACGAAACCTTTGTCAGGAATATCGCCCTGGGTTTAAATACATATAAATGGACGGTTGAAAACGGAATATGCAGGCTTGAAGACCTGATAAATGTAAATGTAATCTCTCTTGTCATTCCGGGAGGAATTTCACCTAATGGGGATAATATTAATGATTCACTGATCATTAACGGTTTGGATCTTGCAAACCAGATTATCGAACTTACAATTGTGAACGGGGCGGGAACAGCGGTCTATTCAACATCCAACAGGGACGGCAACAGGTGGCAAAACTGGGATGGTAAAAATGCATCAGGTATCGAATTACCTGAAGGAACATACTACTATATGTTAAAGGTAACATCACCAAAAACGGGACTTGTAGTACCAAAGAGCGGATTCATAGTTCTGAAAAGAAATTAACTTTTAGAATGATGGTAAAGTAAACAGGATGATAGCGGACAGGTTCAGTACCATATTATTATTGTTCATTCTGATTCAGGGCACATCCCACGGACAGCCGGATTCTGACTCGGCAAGAATAACACCCGGATATCCCGTTTACAGTCAGTACCTTCATAATGGACTGATGATAAATCCCGCATATGCAGGTTCCCGCGATGCACTGAGTGCTGTTGTTTCCTACAGAATGCAATGGATGGGCATTCCCGATGCTCCCAGGATGGAATCAGTTTCTCTTCACTCCCCGATGAAGAATGATAAGGTTGCTCTGGGTCTGAAAGCCAAATTCATGCAATACGGGGTCACAAGGTCGCAGAGTATCTATGCTGTATATGCATATCATATAAGGTTGGCCAGAGGCAGGCTCTCTTTCGGACTTAATGCGGGGGCAGATCTTTCAGATACCGATTATACGGGAATACAGGGAATAACAAGGCCCGACCCTGCTTTTCCTGATTATGATAAATCTTATGTATTTCCCAATGCCGGAGCAGGCATTTACTATTTCACGGAAAAATTTTTTGCAGGATTGACTGTTCCTTCTTTCCTTTTTTACAGGAATACCGGTAACGGAAATGTACAGGCCGGTCATTCATTCAGTGAATATGATTTTATCATTTCTGCAGGAGCTTTAATTTCCTTTTCATCCGAATTCAGGTTCAAACCATCGGTATTGATCGATTATTCGATGAATAAAACAAACCATGTAAATCAATTTGATCTGAATGGCAATTTCATTTTTTCAGACCTTATATGGGTCGGTGGATCGTGGAGAACAACCGAACAGGTTGCAGTCGGACATCTGCAGTTACAGATAAATCAGCAGTTGATGCTGGGATTGTCCTACGATTACCCTGTTGGAAGAATGAATTCTTTTTCAAAAGGATCCAGCGAATTTATTTTAAGATATGAATTTGGTTCAAGAGTAAGCGCTGCAAATCCCAGGTATTTCTAATGATGTTTTTTAATATTAAACATATAATCAGTATTACGGGTATGATCCTGGGATTAAGCAGCCTTCAGGGCCAGCAGCCTTCTGTTTACAGGATCACCCGTATGTCATTCAACGATCCGGTTTACAGCGAGATAGCTCCTGTTATTGTAAATGACGGAATTTTGTTTTGCTCCGACAGGAGATTCAGTGCCGTTAAAGACCGCAAATCCTTCGAAGGTAAAAGGATCTATAATATATACAAGGCTGGAAGAAAAGATACTTCAGATTACAGCAGGCCCGTAATGCTTAAAAGTGAGCGAAGCGAACTGTTCAACAGTGGTCCGTTGTGCTTTTCTCCTGATGGTAAAACTGTATTTTTTACAAGTGAAGTGGAAACAGGCAGGATCATCAGGAAGAGAAGCTATAAAAACCATAGCGGGATATTTATTGCAGAACTTTCAGGCAATGAGCTGATTTCAATGACATCTTTTCTTTATAACAGTACTGATTATAATGTTGCTCAGCCATCTGTCAGCAGCGACGGAAGGTATCTCTATTTTGCTTCTGATATGCCGGGAGGAGAAGGAGGTTCTGATATTTACGTCAGTGAACTGATTAACGGGGTATGGAGTAAACCCCGGAATATCGGCCCCGTTGTCAATAGTGCAGGTACGGAAAATTTCCCGTTCATACATCCTTCAGGAAGGCTTTACTTTTCATCGGACCGTGCAGGGGGCTTTGGCAGACTGGATGTTTACTATACATCGTTATCTGCCGGGAAATGGGATGATCCCTTACTTGTTCCCGAGCCTGTTAATTCCCCGGCCGACGATTTTGCATTTATTGCTGATCAGGATCTTCAGACCGGATTCTTTGCTTCTGACCGTCGGACAAATGATGATATCTACCGTTTTGCTTCCACAATAATAAGGAAAGCGGCATGCGACACACTGATTGAAAACAATTACTGTTATGAACTTGCCGAGGAAAATGCCTTAAAGTATGATACAATTCCATTCCGCTATGAATGGAACTTTGGTGATGGAAACAAGGGAACGGGTTCTTCAGTCGTTTACTGTTATCCCGGACCTGGCACATACGTAATACGGCTTGATGTTGTTAATCTTATAACAGGTGAGGTTAAGTATGATGAAAAGATATATAACCTTGAAATAACGGATATCGAACAACCATATATATCAGTCGCCGATACGGTAAATGCAGGACGGAATGTGATCTTCAGTGCAGAGAATACATATCTCCCCGGGTGGAAGATCGGGAGATACTACTGGAATTTCGGAGATGAGACGGTGGCAACCGGTGAAAAAGTAAATAAAACGTTTTTGAAACCCGGTACGTATAATGTTCAATTGATAGTTACATCTGAACCGGAATCGAAAGGATTGACAAGAGAAGCATGTGTTTGCAGAGACATTGTGATAGTGCCATGGCCGTGATACAGATAAAGAAAAATTAAGGAACACAATGAAGTTTAAAAGGATAAAATATATAATACTGGTTTCAATATTTCTAACAGGATTCCATGCCGGTATGAACCTGTCGGGGCAGGCTGTGCCGGGCAAGGAAGAAAATATACCTTTCCTGGTGACATTTGGCAAAATGGGGCAAACCTCGTGGGGTGATGATGATTTTTACCAGGTATTTTTCTTTACCATACCGAAAGAATATACAGGACAGTTTTATATAAGAGTGTTTGATCCCGATGTTGGAGGAGAGCATGACGAGATACAGGGTGAATTCAATACCAGAACATTCTTTGGCGTTTATGGAGGGAAGGGAGTCGATCCGGATAAGAATTATGATTCCAGGGGTTTGAACAAAGGGAAGAATTACAAGGAAGGTACCCTTTTGGCATCACGGGTATTTGGCAATGAAGCCCGTTATGATAATAAATATTTTACATTTGGACCTTTCAATCCCACCGCCGGCGATTTCAGTTCAAAATGGAATTCTTATATTTTTAAAGTTGTTGTTGAGGGGGTAAGCGGTGATGACGGGAATCTCTACAGGTTTTTTATGAGCCGCGATCAGGAAAATAACATCCCTGTAGAGGGAGGTAATGCATTTACATACAAATATACATTCCGTATGTGGAACGATTTTAAAAGTGTTGCACACATATATCCCTATGTGGATACCGGAATTGTATGGATAAAACAAAGGAATTTCGACTGGGACGATGATGGCCATATTCTTGTCGTTTCAAGATACAAACAAGGTATAAATATTTCAATATCAGGAGAAAATAACTGGGCAGAGGATCGTATTCCCATTGAGCCTCCTGAAATCGGATCTTCTCTTGATTTTCAGTTCCATAAAGCTCAGGGTGAACTGATAAAAAATAATAATGTTGTTATGTCTCTCGAGAGCCAGAGAGGAGACGCCCTTCCATTCTTCAGCTCCCCCATCGGCGGAGTCCCTGTATATAATCCTAAGATTACAGTTAAAAAAGCCGTAAAGCCTAAATAAAAAGCAGGCTGATATGATTAAAGAAACTAATTTTAAAGTATTCATCAGCACTATATTGTGCCTGTCAATCTTTTCATTCTCCGCTGACAGCCAGACTTACCCTTTCAGAAATTATGGAAGTGGAAGCAATATCCCTGACGGATTTATATATACAATAAATCAGGATCAAAACGGATATTTGTGGGTCGGCACCAGAAAAGGGATATCAAAATTTGACGGATTTGAATTTCATAATGTTGTATTTCCGGACTC
>DNOQ01000546.1:8250-18105 GCA_003501665.1 Bacteroidales bacterium
GCCCCTGATTCCGGAATATGGGCTATCCCTCAGGCAGATGCAATTTTCAGGATAAATCCTGAAGATCCTGATGATATACGAATATTCAGGGTCCGCCAGGGTGAAATGTTGTTTTCTGCATCATTTACAGCAACGGGGGAGATACTTATCGGATCGCAGGAATATATAAATATTCTGAGGGTACAGAATGATACTCTTATACTGCAGGATACCGTTACGGGATTTGATTATTCGGGGGTGACAGCTATCCACAGGCTTCATGAGAGTGACTTATTTCTTGCAGGGACAAACGGAAGCGGACTTTATACACTGTTGTTAACAGAACAGGATAAAATGCTTACACCTCTGTCTGAAATGGATGATCTTGCATACCTCGATATTCAGTCAATATATGAGGATAAGGAAAATTATTGCTGGGTGTCGACAAACGGCTCAGGTATACTCAGGTTAAAGCTGTCACCTGCCGGAGGGACTCTCATTTCTTCCGGATTTATTAATACTAATTCAGGCCTTCCGGCCAATAACGTCCGGTCTGTTTTCGGGGATATGGAAGGGAATCACTGGATAGGACTTTTTGGAGACGGTCTTTCAATGCTTCCTTCGATGGCCTTTGCATTCTACTCACCCGGGCTCTCTCCGGAAGCAAACAATATTATTTATTTGAACAGGCTTGCTGACGGTTATTTTCTCGGAACGCCATCCGGCTATTATGTTTTTGATATTAATGAGAACAATATCAGGTCATTTGTAGATCTGAAAAAGAGTACAGGCAACAGTGAGATCACCGCGTACTGTATTGAAAAGAATGGTCGCCTGTGGATCGGAACAGGTGGTGAAGGATTATATGTTAAAGAGCTTTCCGGGGGTACAAGGTTATTTTACAGATCAGGTAATTCAAGTGAGGATTATATTCTTGATGTGGAAGCTGACGAAGACAGATTATGGCTGGGAACGCTTAACGGGGTAATCGTGCTTGACCGTTTTACGGGTTCTCTCAGGGCAAGGTATAACACCAATAACGGCTTGCCTCATAACAAGATAGACCAGATTTGTCTGCTTTCGGGGGGAGGTGCTGCAATTGCAACAAAGACAGATCGTATTTATATCATCGGCATTGAAAATGGAGTATTATCGCGAAATGGTATTATGCGGGGTCCGACAATGAATGTGATATCCTCGTGCTACCAGAGCAGGGATGGTAATATATGGGCTGCAACTGCCGGTAACGGGGTATTCGAATTCCGGGGCGATTCCGTGAAATCATTCACCAGGGCTGAAATGCTTATGTCGGACTACTGTTACAGTATACTTGCAGATTCACTCGACAGAATATGGATCGGACATGAAAGAGGTTTTTCCTGCTATGACAGGACTTCCGGTGTTATGAAAACCTATGGCACCGATTTTGCACGCGGGGGGATCTGTAATCCTTCAGCTCTGTATGAAGCTCCCGGGGGCAGGATTCTTATCGGAACCACGCAGGGTCTGGTTGTATATGACCTCATAAAAGATCATAAAAGCCATCTGGCTCCCATTAACAACATAAATTATGTACTGGTAAATGATGTAATTTATCCCTACAGTCCGTCATTTACATTGCCATACAACAAGAGATACAAGATTATCATTGATTATGTAGGTATAAATCTGAGAGATCCCGGGAAAGTTTATTATCAGACAAAGCTCGATAACTGGGATGATGACTGGTCAGACTGGAGTACTGTCAGAGAGGTTACTATTTCTCCGCGTGACGGAAGATTTAAATTCAATATGATATCGGTCAATGAGGATGGATTATCCGGGGATCCGGTTTCATTTGACCTTTTAATACGGACACCTTTCTGGAGAACCTGGTGGTTTTTACTTCTTGTCGCAGTGGTTATCACAGGGGTGGTTATCCTTATTGTAAGGCAAAGGGAAAAAGCACAAAAGAAGATTGAATTATACCTGAAGACTGAACTTGAAGCCAGAACCAGGGAAGTTGTCAGGCAGAAAGGTGAAATTGAACTGAAAAATGTGGAAATAACTGATAGCATAAGCTATGCAAAACGTATTCAGACAACTATCCTTCCCGATGTCAACAAGCTTAAGGAAACATTCAAAGACGCTTTTATTATATTCAAGCCAAGGGATATAGTAAGTGGCGATTTCTATTGGTTCGACAAGTACAATGATGATAAATTTATGGTCGTGTGTGCCGATTCAACAGGTCACGGAGTGCCGGGGGCATTCATGTCGATGATAGGATCGACACTCCTTCAGGATATCATAACACGCCAGCACATTACAAGACCTTCCCTGATACTTAAAACTCTTGACAGCCAGCTTTTCTCGACACTTAACCAGAATCTGGAACTGGGTGTTTCAAATGACGGAATGGACATGGTTGTCTGTGAAATAGATATTAAAACCCGGCATATAAGATTTGCATCAGCAATGCGCCCGGTAATTATTGTCCTCGACGGAGACTCTCTTTATATTAAGGGAAACAGATCATCAATAGGCGGCGAGACAGCCGCGGAGAAATTTTTCGATGACCAGGAATACTATTTCAGTGAAGGAGATACGTTATACCTGTTTACTGATGGTCTTCCTGATCAGTTTGGAGGAAGTGAAGGAAGGAAAATGAAAATAGCGAAGCTTAAGTCTCTTCTTGAGGAATTTAAAAAACTCCCGATGGATGCTCAGAAAGTTAAAATCACACAATTCTATGAGGAGTGGAAGGGAGTTAACGATCAGGTTGATGATATCCTTATGATGGGAATCAGATTCTGATCAGTCACTTTTTTTATAGATGTCATTCACCGATAGGAATATCTCACTGGTGGATTCCGTATTACTTATATTATCACTTCTGTCTTTTATATAAAAATCGTACCTGACTGTATCAGTATCCTCGGGAGAATAAAAAAGATAAAGGAAAGTAATTGAAATAGTTCCTTTAAGTATTTTGTTCTGACCTGTTCTTTCCATATATGGGATCCTGTAATCGGAAGGCTTCAGGATATCATTATCGGGAACCTCTGTCATGATACCCTTAACTTTCCTGAATAGTGTAAGGAACAGATTGGCAGTATCGGACTGGAAACCGTCAGGTGTCTGAAGTCCAAGATTTCCGTCACCATCTTCAAAGTAAAAGTTGAGTCTTCCACCTTTGCAAAGATTGCCAAGAATATCAATGGTGTCAAAAACAGCAAAGTGCCGGAACTCAATTCTCGGTTCCGGTGGCAATTGTTCAATTTTGCGGCACGATATCGAAATTACCGGCAGGATTAGAATGAAAAGATATTTTAAGATTTTCATATTTTCTTTCATGATATTTTACATACAAAAACCACACCAAATCAGGTTATTTTTTTCTGAAAAAGATCCTTACAGGTACACCGGTGAACTCAAAATTTTCCCGGATCCTGTTCTCAAGAAAGCGTTTATATGGTTCCTTAACATATTGAGGAAGATTACAGAAAAACGCAAAAGAAGGTGAATATGTTGGCAACTGTGTAATATATTTTATTCTGATATTCTTACCTTTCGCAGCCGGAGGTGGATTCTGATTTATTATACCGAGCATTACCGAATTAAGTGCTGCTGTCCCTATCTTCTTGGTCCTGTTATTGTTGGCGCTTACAATCAGATCAAGTAATTTGTGTATCCTTTGTTTGTTAAGGGCTGAAATAAATAATATTTCATAGTCTGTAAACGGGGCGGTTTTTTCCTTTATCTCTTTTTCGGCTATCCTTGCACTGTTGGTCCCTTTTTCAACCAGATCCCATTTATTTACTGCCATAATGAGTCCCTTATTGTTTTTAAGGATGAGTGACATTATACTAAGATCCTGTGATTCAATTCCTCTGGTTGCATCGATCATAAGGATACAGATGTCGGAATTTTCAATGGTCCTTACAGCTCTCATCACAGAATAGAATTCAATATCCTCATTGATTTTGCTTTTTTTTCTGAGACCGGCAGTATCAACCAGATATAAATCATGATTGTATTTATTGTATCGGGTATAGATCGAATCCCGTGTTGTTCCCGGAAGAGGTGTGACTATATTTCTTTCTTCTCCGAGCAGGGCATTCACGAGCGAAGATTTTCCGACATTTGGCCTGCCGACTATTGCGACACGGGGGAGATCGGGTATAATTTCCGGATTTATGCCCGGAAGGACATTTACAATTTCATCAAGAAGATCACCCGTTCCGCTCCCGCTGACTGAACTTACAGGGAAGTATTTATCAAATCCAATCCCGTAAAATTCACTGGCTTCAAATAATCTCTGGCTGTTATCGGCCTTATTTACGACAAGCAGTACCTTTTTATCTGATCTTCTCAGAAGATCCGCAATAGCCTTATCCAGTACATGAATACCGGCTGTTACATCAACCATGAATAGAATAAGGTCGGATTCCTCAATAGCAAGAAGCACCTGTTTATTTATCTCTTCTTCAAATATATCATCGGAATTTTCCACATATCCGCCTGTATCGATCACCGAAAAGTCAACACCATTCCAGGTACATGTCCCGTAATTACGGTCACGGGTAACGCCACTGACTTCATCAACAATGGCATCTCTCGATTCTGTCAGTCTGTTGAACAGTGTCGATTTACCCACATTCGGGCGGCCTACAATTGCTACAATTCTGCCCATGATGGTTGTGAACTTTTAACGGTAACCGAATCTCTTCAGCAATCCGGGTTTGTCCCTCCAGTCTTTGGTTACTTTTACATATAATTCAAGAAATACTTTTTTCCCGAAAAAATCTTCCATATCACGCCTGGCTTCGGTACCTGTTCTTTTCAGCATTGATCCTCTGTGCCCGATTATTATACCTTTCTGTGTCTCTCTGGCAACATGGATCAAAGCTCTTATCTTAATGATCCCTTTCTCCTCTTTAAAACTCTCAATTTCGGTTTCAACGCAATATGGCACCTCTTTCTGATAGTTGTTTAAAATTTTTTCCCTGATTATTTCGGAGGCAAAGAATCTTTCATATTTATCCGTAAGCTGATCTTTGGGGAAGTAGACCGGTCCTTCAGGCAGTCTGGAAATAACCGCATTAAGAAGTGTGTCAATATTGAATTTGTTCAGTGCGGAAACAGGTATTACCGGAGAGTCTGTGAAAAATTCACTCCAGAGTCTGACAATATTCCCGAGTTCCTCCTGATTGGACAGATCTATTTTATTGACTGCTATGATTACAGGTACACCTGATGATTTGATTTTTTCAGGATATTCCCGGTCTTTAAGAGGTTTTTCTGTTACATCGGTTACATAAAGAATTACATCGGCATCGGAAAGGGCTGTTTTTACAAAATTCATCATCGATTCCTGAAGTCTGTATGCCGGCTTTAATATTCCCGGTGTATCAGAATATACAATCTGAAAATCTTCGCCATTTACAATGCCCATAATTCGATGCCTTGTGGTCTGGGCTTTTGATGTTATGATCGACAGTTTTTCACCTACCAGGGCATTCATGATTGACGATTTGCCGGTATTGGGATTTCCCAGGATATTTACAAAACCTGACCTGTGCTTCATTGTCTTTAAAAAATTCCTCTTTTAAGCATGACCAACTCTTTTTGTGTGAGAAATCTCCACTTGCCTCTCGGGAGGTTCTTTTTGGTAAGGCCGGCAAAATATACCCTGTCGAGTTTTCTTACCCTGTAACCAAGAGCTTCGAATAGTCTTCTGATAATACGGTTCTGTCCGGAATGAAGTTCTAATCCAATCTGTTTCCTGTCATCCGGATCGGCATAAGCTACTGAATCGACGGCTATCGTTTCTCCCTCCAGGATTATTCCCGCGGCAAGTTTTGATAGATCAGCCTTTGTCACCGGTTTGTCGAGGAATACATGATATATTTTTTTTCTTTCAAATCTGGGATGCGTAAGCTTTCTGGTCAGATCTCCGTCATTGGTAAGAAGAAGTATTCCTGTTGTATCTTTATCGAGGCGTCCAACCGGGTATACTCTTTCGGGGCATGCATTTCTGACAATATCCATTACAGTATGTTCCGCGTGAGGATCCTCAACAGTTGTTACATAACCGGCAGGTTTATTCATCAGTATGTATACTTTCTTTTCTGAAGAAAGCTTTCTGCCTTTATATCTTATATCATCATCCCTGGTGACCCTGGTTCCCAGATCAGTAATCTGCTTACCGTTGACTGTAATAACCCCCTTTTGAATAAATTCATCTGCTTCTCTGCGTGAACAGAGTCCGCTGCCGGCAATATATCTGTTGAGCCGTATCTCTTCAGGTTGCTTCCTTTGTTTCTTACGGGGTTCCATGCTTGTTGTTTTTCAGGCTGCAAAGGTACAATTATTTGACAATTTATTTTTTGAAGATAATTTTGCACCTTTACGAGCCAAAAATTAAAATAATATGACATTAATAAAATCCATTTCCGGTATCAGAGGTACCATAGGAGGCTGTCCGGGTGAAAATCTGACACCTCTTGACGTCGTTAAGTTCAGTGCGGCTTTCGGATCATGGATAAAGGCAGGCAGTAAGAACCGTGTGAATATGGTTATAGGACGTGATGCCAGGATATCAGGACCGTTTGTCAGTAATATTGTTATAACCACACTCCGTAGTATGGGTATTAATATTACAGACCTTGGTATGGCTACAACACCTACGGTCGAAATCGCGGTTACAGGTACACAAGCTGCCGGGGGAATTATAATAACGGCAAGTCATAATCCTTTCCAGTGGAATGCCCTGAAGCTGTTAAACGGCAAGGGTGAATTCCTGTCGGAAAAAGACGGTGAAAAGGTACTCGAAATAGCTGCATCGGAAGATTTCGAGTTCGTTCAGGCCGGCGAAGAAGGATCACTTGCAGTTGATCACTCCTGGAACCAGAGGCATATAGAACAGGTTCTGAAGCTTGATCTGGTTAAAAAAAGTAAAATCAAAGAAGCGGATTTCAGGGTAGCGGTTGATTGTGTAAATTCAGTGGGCGGTATAATTATCCCGCAACTTCTTAAAGCTCTTGGGGTGAGATCAGTTATTGAACTGAATACGGTTCCTGACGGAAAATTTACGCACAATCCGGAACCGCTGCCTGAAAACCTGACCGATATTTCACATCTGGTAAAACGCGAAAAGGCTGATCTGGGAATTGTGGTTGATCCCGATGTCGATCGTCTGGCGATTATTTGCGAAGACGGTTCCATGTTTGGAGAAGAGTATACTCTGGTATCTGTTTCCGACTTTGTGCTCCGGTATACTCCAGGTAGTACGGTATCCAATTTGTCTTCAACAAGGGCGCTGAAAGATATTACGGAAAAGCATGGATGTGAATATTTTCCGGCCGCTGTAGGTGAAGTGAATGTGGTTGAGGAAATGAAAGCCAGAAATGCGGTTATAGGGGGAGAAGGGAACGGGGGAGTTATTTATCCGGCTCTGCACTATGGCAGAGATGCTCTCGTCGGCATTGCACTCTTTCTTACCAATCTGGCTGAAAGTAATATGAAATGCTCTGAACTTCGCAGGCAATACCCCTGTTATGTGATTGCCAAAAAGAAACTGACACTTCAGCCCGGAGACGATTTCAACAGAATTCTTCAATCAGTCAAAAACCGTTTTGGAAATATGAAAGCTGATGAAAGGGATGGATTGAGAATTGATCTGCCCGATGGATGGTTTCAGTTGCGTAAATCAAATACGGAACCTGTGATGAGAATTTATGCTGAAGGTAAGACAATGCAGGAAGCTGATTCTCTCGCTGAGGAAGTTATATCAATTGTTAAAAAAAAATAATTTTTTTCAGATGAGGAATAAAAATACCGTTAATGATGTCTTATTGTTGTCTTCAGGATGTTGAGACAACAAAATGATGTTAAATATTGTTAAGGTTAAAATTAGACTGAGCCTTTTAAATACTTTTGTGACTGTTTTTTAAAACAAATAATGATGAAAAAAGCAACAATTATCACGGTTATTGTGGCAGTTCTGGCGATTATTTTACTGATTGTGGTAAACAGATCCGGATCCAAAAAGGATCTGGCCAATCTCTTTGTAGAAGCCAGGAGAGGTCAATTCGATATTTTAGTTACTACAACAGGAGAACTGCAGGCCGAGAATTCCACAGATATAAAGGGACCTGAATTTACACAAAGCAGGAACATCAGAGCCATGGACATTAAGATCACCGACCTGGTTCCCGAAGGGACCGAGGTAAAAGAAGGTGATTATATTGCCACACTGGACAGAACCTCCTTTGACAACAGTCTTAAGGATGAGCTTGAAAACCTGGTCACTTATGAGACAAACCTTGAGGTGAAAATGCTTGATACGGCAGTTTCGCTCAGTAATCTGAGGGATCAGATAAAAAACCTCCGGTTCAGTGTTGAAGAGGCAGAGATCACTCTTCAGGAATCGAAGTATGAGCCGCCGACAACTATTCGCCAGGCCGAAATAGCACTGGATAAGGCTCAGAGATCTCTTGAACAGTCAATAAGAGGTTATGAACTTAAGGTTGAACAGGCACGTTCCGATATGAGAACAATTAAAAACAGGCTGGCTGAACAGCGCCAGCGGGTTACGGACCTTCAGAAGATACTCTCGCAGTTTGTCATTTATGCACCATCCGATGGCATGGTTATTTATAAGCGTGACAGAACAGGAGCAAAAAGGAAAGTGGGTTCATCTATCAGCCCGTGGGATAATGTAGTTGCCACTCTTCCCGACATGTCAACCATGATTTCCAAAACTTATGTCAATGAGATTGATGTGAGCAAAGTGAAGACAGGACAGCAGGTTGATATAATGGTGGATGCATTTCCTGATAAGAGATATACAGGAACAGTGTTAAGTGTCGCCAATATCGGGGAACAGCTTCCCAATGCCGATGCAAAAGTATTTGAAGTGATCATAAAAATCAACGGTTCTGATCCCATACTCAGACCATCGATGACAACAGGTAATAAAATTGTAACAAAAACTATTGAAGATGTAATTTATATCCCTCTTGAGAGTGTTCAGACCGGCTCAGACAGCATACCGTTTGTATATCTTAAGAACGGTTCCAAACAGATAGTGGTGCTGGGAGAATCAAATGAGAATAATGTTGTCGTTGAACAGGGGATTGAACTAGGCATACAGATTTATCTCAACACACCCGAAAAGCCTGAGGAATTTACGAAACTTCTGGGGGAGAATCTTATTAGTGTTATCAGGGAAAAGGAAAGAAATAAAAAAGAGGAAGAGCGCAGAGCAGGTGAACAGGCACGAAAAGGTAGTTTCGGAGGCAGGGGAGATATGATGAACATGACACCGGAAATGAGGCAGCAGTTCCAGAATATGCGTGGAAATCAGACTCCCGGTCAAATGGATACTGCAGCTATGCGCAGATTCAGGGAGATGAGGGGTAATATGCAACAGGGAGCTGTGAGAAGCGATACGGCAAGACGTCGTAATTTTACTCAGGGTGAAACCCAGGAACAACGACCGCAAAACCAGCAGGAAATAGGGGCTCAGAGGCCTCCACAGGAATAATTACGAAACAGGTAGCATTTAATAAAGTCCGCAAATGTTTAAATTTATATTCAGATATTTTCATGATATTGAGATTGCTGTCGAATCAATCATTTCAAATAAACTGAAATCGATGCTGACAGCTCTCGGAATAATTTTCGGGGTTGCTGCCGTGATCGCGATGCTTGCCATAGGTAAAGGAGCCAAGCAGGAAATCATGGAGCAGATGAAAATGGTAGGGGTTAATAATATCCTTATAAATCCCATATTGCAGGATCAGAGTTCTTCCGGGGAGGAGGGTGAAAAACAGACCAAAAAATTTTCGAGGGGATTAAGCATGCTTGATGTTGAGGCAATAAGAGAAA
>DNOQ01000546.1:18271-31457 GCA_003501665.1 Bacteroidales bacterium
GGTCAGTATATTAAATTCAATGGGATCTGGCTGAAAGTTATCGGAGTTCTTCAGAAAACTACTGTAAGTCTGACAGGTTTTGAAGAAAAAGGAGTTAATGTATATAACGACAATATATATATCCCCATTCAGACCATGCTTTTAAGATACCAGAACAGGGCGCTCGTTAATACAAAACTTGTTTCGGAAGCATCTTCCAATATTATGATAATGGGAGGCCCGGGTGGAGGAGGTATGGGACGGATTGTCGTGAGCAGCTCGGATGCAAGTACCGATGCTGAGACCAATTATAATCAGCTCGACAGGATTGTGGTGCAGGTTGATGAGACTGAACAGATAAATCCTTCCACCGAAATTTTGAGCCGTATGCTGACCAGGCGCCATTCAAATGTAAAGGACTTTGAAATCACTGTACCGGAATTACTTCTTAAACAGCAACAGAGAACCAAAGACATCTTTAATATCGTTCTTGGTGCAATTGCCAGCATCTCCCTCGTTGTTGGCGGAATTGGTATAATGAATATAATGTTTGCTTCAGTTATGGAGAGGATCAAGGAGATCGGAACACGAATGGCTATAGGGGCTAAGAAAATGGATATAGTTGTTCAATTCCTTTCCGAGGCTGTACTGATTAGTGTATCAGGAGGTTTCATAGGAATTTTCATTGGTGTTATAATGGCAAAGCTGATAGAGCAGATTGCCGGAATCATGACTCTCGTATCATTCTTCTCTGTCTTTATTGCATTTGGTGTATCCGCAGCTGTAGGAGTGATCTTTGGTTATTCACCGGCAAAACGTGCATCGGAAAAAGACCCGATAGAATCATTAAGATATGAATAAAATATTAACAATGAAGAGATTAATTATACCTGTAATAACAGGAGCCGTCCTGTTATCAACCCTGCAGGTCACTGCACAGGAAATCAGAAAACTTACCTTGTCCGAAGTTATCAGACTTGCCGAGGAACAATCTCCTAATGCCCTTATGGCCAAACACCGGTTCCGTTCAAGTTACTGGCAGTACAGGACTTATGTGGCACAGTACAGACCATCGCTGACCCTTACCGGAACCACTCCCGATTACAGTACGGCTTTCAGCAGGGTATGGAATTCCCAGCTTAACGAATGGCAATATGTATCTAAAAATATTCTACAGACAATAGGATCATTATCTCTGTTGCAAAATATTGGTTTAACGGGAGGTACGATTGCGTTGCAATCAGATTTAACCCTTGAAACCGATTTTGATAAGGATGATGAACGTAATAAATATATCACAGCTCCTCTCAGCGTTCGATATATCCAGCCTTTATTCAGATATAATTCCCTGAGATGGGAAAAGAAAACGGAACCACTGAAATATGAAGCTGCTAAAAAAACATTTCTGGCAAATATGGAAGCTGTTCATACCGAAGCTGTCAGAAATTTTTTCAACCTTACACTTGCGCAGATTAACAAGCAGATAGCAGAAACCAATTATCTGAATGCAGATACCCTGTACAGGATGGCACAGGGACGATATCAGCTGGGTACAATAGCTGAAGATGAGCTCCTCCAGATGCAGCTTTCATGGCTTAACTCCGAAACATCAAGGAAAGAAGCGGATATGAATCTGAAAGACAGGGAAATAAGACTAAGATCCTTCCTGGGTTTCAATGAGAATATAAGGGTGGAACTGGTACTTCCCTCAGAAGTGCCCCATCTGCAGGTTGATGTGCAAGAGGTACTCGATCTTGCACATGCAAATAATCCTCAGTTGCTTAATCAGCAGCTTACTCTTCTTACCGCTCAAAGCAATCTGGCTCAGGCTAAAGCAGAGAAGGGACTCAATGCTAACCTGATAGCCTCGTTCGGTCTGCGCGACCAGGATCCTGTTTTTGCAAATGCTTATACAGAATCAAACCGTCAGCAGACCATCAGGATGGGTATAACGATGCCTATACTTGACTGGGGTCTGGGACGCGGAAGATACCTGATGGCAAAGTCAAGCCTTGAACTTGCTGAAGTTCAGTCAAGGCAGGATCAGGTTGACTTTGACCAGAACCTGACCCTGGATGTGGAACAATTCAATCTGCAGGCCGATCAGGTCAGAATTGCTGCCAAATCTGACACTGTGGCTGCCAGAATGTATGAAGTGACAAAAGCCCGGTTCCTTATCGGAAAGATCCAGGTTCTTGAACTGAATAATGCAGATACCAGGAAAGACACCAACAGAAGGGCTTATGTTCAGGCTTTACAGAATTACTGGACATATTTCTATAATCTCAGAGGACTTGCTCTTTATGATTTTCTCAACAGAAAACCACTTGAAACAAATTACGATAAATTACTCGATTAGTAAATAATATCTGCATTTATGTGACAGGGCTGGATAAAATTTATTCAGCCTTTTTTATGTAAAAATTTAATATATTTGCGCCTCAATTATAAAGATTCGGGAATAATCACGGAATAATAAAGCTATACAAATGCAGAACAAAACAGCCATTATCGCCCTCGCTATTGCTCTGGCACTGGTTTCAGTCTATCAGTTATCATTTACCGTTGCCACATATAAGGTCAAGCAGGATGCGAAAAAATATGCACAGGGAGATCTGGTGAAGGAGAATTACTATATAGATTCCATCTCATCCCTGCCAAAAGAAAACTGGAGTTTTTTGGGGTATACATTCAAAGAGTGCCAGAAAAGGGAACTCAACCTTGGCCTCGACCTTAAAGGAGGGATGAATGTTATACTTGAAGTCTCAGTTGAAGATATTCTTAAGGCTCTTTCAAACTACAGCACTGATAAAACATTTACAGCTGCACTTGCAAGGGCAAAAGTACTTCAGAAAGAGAGTCAGGCCGATTTTCTCACACTTTTTGGCCGTGCATTCGAAGAGACAGATCCCAATGCAAAAATGGCTGCAATATTCAATACTGTTGATCTGAGGGATAAGATAAATTTTAATTCTACAAATGATGAAGTTATAAAAGTACTGGACACTGAGGTATCAACGGCAATCACAAATGCATTCAATATACTGCGCACAAGGATAGACAGATTCGGGGTTGTGCAACCCAATATTACCCAGCTTGCGACCAAAGGCAGGATACTTATTGAGCTTCCGGGGCAGACTGATCCCCAGAGGGTCAGGGAACTACTTCAGGGAACGGCAAATCTTGAATTCTGGGAAACTTATGAGAACAGTGAAGTTATCGGATATCTTGTTGCTGCAAATAATCTTCTTAAAGAGATTGAAGAAATTGCCCGTGCCGGTGCAGAAGCTGCAGTACAAACCGAGACAGTTACAATTACGGCCGATACCGTGAGAAAAGAAAATCAGGATCTGCTGGATCTTATTGATAAAGATACATCCGGGGCCCCTCAGGCTGCAACACGCGAGGAGTTTGCACTTCAGAATCCGCTCTTCGGTATACTGACCCCGCGTGTAACTGAACAGGGAGAACCACTTCCGTCATGTATGATAGGACTTGCAGCCGGGATCGATACGGCAAAGGTTAACAGATATCTGAATATGAACCAGGTGAAATCTCTTTTCCCGAGGGATATGAGATTTTACTGGAGCCAGAATACGTATAAATATGATCCGTCAAATACTCTGTTTGAACTTCATGCAATTAAAGTTACAACACGCGATGGTCGTCCTCCTCTGGGTGGTGAAGTTATTACATCAGCCCGTCCGACTTCCGGAATAACCGGATCGGAGGTCAAAGTTGATTTTAATATGAATGCCGAAGGTGCAAAGACTTGGGCAAGAATGACCCGTGAGAATGTTAACCGTTGTATTGCTGTAGTTCTCGACGGATATGTCCGGTCATATCCGAGGGTGGTTGGTGAAATACCTACGGGAAGTACCGAAATAACGGGAGATTTTACTATCGAAGAAGCAAATGACCTTGCAAATATCCTGAAATCGGGAAAGCTGCCTGCTCCGGCAAGGATAATATCCGATACGGTTATCGGACCCACTCTTGGACGTGAAGCGATCAATGCAGGACTGGTATCATTTGTGATTTCATTTATAATAGTCCTTCTGTATATGATATTCTATTACAGTAAAAGTGCAGGAGGAATTGCCGACGTTGCTCTTTTCAGTAACGTATTTCTGATTATGGGAGTATCTGCCTCCCTGGGAGCGGTACTTACACTTCCGGGTATCGCGGGAATTGTCCTGTCAATGGGTATGTCGGTCGATGCCAACGTCCTGATATATGAACGGATCCGTGAAGAACTCAGGGCCGGGAAGGGTATTAAACTGGCAATCGCCGACGGCTATAAAGGTGCTCTTTCAGCAATTCTCGACTCAAACATAACAACATTACTTACAGGTATTGTGCTGTATGTCTTCGGGACAGGGCCAATCAAAGGATTTGCAACAACTCTTGTTATCGGGATCTTTACTTCGCTCTTCAGTGCAATATACATAACAAGACTCATTTATGAGCGGCTCCTGAAGAAAAATGCGAAATTAAGCTTCTCCATACGGCTGACTGCCAATATTCTGAAAAACACACGTATTGATTTTATGGGACAGCGGAAAACATTCTATATTATCTCGGCTGTAATTATATTAATCAGTATAGGTTCCCTGTTTGTACGCGGATTGAACCCTGGTATCGATTTTACCGGAGGACGCACGTATGTGGTAAGATTTGACAGTCCGGTAAAGACAGCTGATGTGGCTGAAGCTCTTGCCGATGAATTTGGTGGTGAAGCTCCCCAGGTTGTAACATTTGGCAATGTTAACCAGGTGAGAATAATGACAAAATACCGGATCGATGAATCAGTGGGGGACGAAGTGATTGAAACAGCTCTTTATGAAGGTTTAAAGGGAATGGTTGGAGAAAACATAACAAAAGAGGAATTTCTTTCGAAATACCGTCAGAGCTCTGAAACAGTCGGACCAACAATAGCCAGCGATATAAAACGTAAAGCAGTCTGGGCTGTTGGATTATCTTTGGTAATCATGTTCGTTTATATTTTCCTGAGGTTCAAAAACTGGCAGTACGGATTGGGAGCATTGGCATCACTTACTCATGATGTTATTATTGTAATAGGTATCTATTCACTCCTTTGGGGTATAATGCCATTCAATATGGAAATCGATCAAGCCTTTATAGCGGCCATACTGACTGTTATCGGATATTCTGTGAACGACTCGGTGGTTGTGTTTGACAGGGTGAGGGAGTTCCTTCCTCTTCACAGAAAACGTCCGACCATTGAAGTACTTAATCTGGCCCTGAATGATACACTGAGCCGTACGTTGAATACCGGCATAACATCAATCCTGGTACTCTTTGTAATGTTCTTTTTTGGAGGTGCAACTATCAGGGGATTCCTTTTTGCCATGATAATAGGTATTATAGTAGGAACATACTCCTCAATCTTCGTTGCTACAGCCGTAGTCTATGATACTTCCTCAAAACAGGGTCTGAAAATGTAAAATAACAAATAATTATACAAAAACGGATCTTGGGGCGTTACATGCAACGCTCCTGCAATATTCGGGAATATAATTGATGTATAGATTTAATTAATCTTTGTAACTTTGAAGAGGTAAAATTTAAACCGGAATTGAGTTATGAGCGGACCGGAAATTTTTGTGATAATAATTGTTATTCTTCTTCTTTTCGGGGCTGATGCGCTCCCGGGGATAGCAAAAAGCTTTGGGAAGGGAATGCGTGATTTCAGAAAAGCAACCGATGATATCCGCCGCGAAATAGAGTCAGGCACCGAGGATATAAGGAGAGAGTTTAACGAAACTGCCGAAACTATCAAAAAAGACGTCACTGATCTGTCTGACAGTATTACCAAAGATGTAAATGAAATATCCGACACTATTACCAAAGACGTGAATGAAGTATCCGACAGCATCACCAAAGATGTGAATGAAATATCTGATAATATTACAGGAAATGTGAATGATATGGCAGACGGAATTAAAAGTGAGGCCGATGGGGTTGCAGATGATATCAGGAAGGATGTAAATGATGCAACAAAGGATAATTATTACGAATACACAGATTAGTATCACGCCAGCTTCCCGATAAATAATTATAATTCTCAGACTCACTGAACCGGTATGATAAAAACAACAGGAATCACAAAATCCTTTGGTGAGCTGAAGGTACTTAAGGGAATAGATCTCGACATAAGAGAGCGTGAAGTTGTTTCAATTGTCGGGGCAAGCGGAGCCGGTAAAACAACTCTCCTTCAGATAATAGGGACACTTGATTACCCCGACAGCGGAACCATATATTATGACGGAACTGACATCAGCAGGCTGAAAGGAAAAAATCTTGCGGCATTTCGTAATAATAATATAGGCTTCGTATTTCAGTTTCATCAGTTACTGCCCGAGTTCACTGCCCTCGAAAATGTATGTATTCCGGCATATATTGCAGGTAAAAGTAAACCGGAAGCTGAATCGGGAGCAACAAAATTGCTTGGTTTTCTCGGACTTGCCGACCGGCTTGACCATAAACCATCAGAACTGAGCGGAGGAGAACAGCAACGGGTTGCGGTTGCACGAGCCCTTGTCAATAACCCTGCAGTAATTCTTGCCGATGAACCTTCAGGTAATCTCGACTCGGAAAACAAGAATGAACTGCATAAGCTCTTTTTCCGGCTCAGGGATAATTTCGGGCAGACAATTGTGATCGTGACTCACGACAGACAGCTTGCCGGAATGTCGGACAGGATCCTTCAGATAAAAGACGGACTTATTATTAATGAGGACTGAACGATCATACAACGGCATTCCTGCCGCGGAAATGAAACAATTCCTTGATGAAAAGGTTGAACAATACAACCGGCCTTCTTTCATTGAATGTGATCCGATTAGCATTCCACATCAATTTACGAAGAAACAAGATATCGAAATAGCTGGGTTTCTTGCAGCCACTATTGCCTGGGGGAACAGAAAGATGATTCTCAGAAGTGCAAACCGGATTATGGAATTACTTGATCATTCACCTTACGAATTCATAATGAATTCAAGTGATGATGAATTACAGGGGGTCGGAAGTATTGTACATAGAACATTTAATTCCACAGATCTGCTTTATTTCGTTAAAGCACTCCGACACATTTACAAGAACAAAGGCGGACTAGAAACTATCTTCAGCGCTTCTCAAACGACTAACTCTCTTCAACCTGCTATACATGAATTACATAAGATTTTTTTTGAACTTCCACATGAAAAGAAAACGGAAAGGCATGTATCTGATCCATATAAAGGATCATCGGCAAAGAAATTAAATATGTATTTGAGGTGGATGATCCGGAAAGACAACAAAGGTGTGGATTTTGGCATTTGGGATTCAATACCACCCTCAATATTATCATGCCCACTTGATGTTCATTCAGGAAGAGTAGCCAGGAAGCTTGGCCTATTAAAGCGAAAACAAAACGATGTAAAAGCAGTTGCCGAATTGGATAGAGTTTTAAGAAGTTTTGACTCAGAAGATCCTGTAAAGTATGATTTTGCATTATTTGGGCTGGGTGTTTTCGAAAGATTCTGACGTTTCTTTATAAAATTGACGTAAAGTACCTGTAGTTTAAAAAGATATTCCGACAACTATTAACCACTACAAGGGATTAAGCCACGGCAGGAGACCTCTCTCCTTTTTTCTCGTTATAAAAAGCCAATAACATTAACAATTTTATTATTTTTGAACTCAGAGTGATGGAGTTCACTGTAACCGTCATAAATGACTGATAACTCCTAATTAATTTAAGAGTCATTTATGAAATCAATCAATAACAAATACGTAATGTAACCTTAAAGGGGAATAATCCTGTTTCCAATTTTTAAACTATTATTCATGAAAAATATTCCCTCCATAAAATCCGATATTGAACGATTAAAAACAATTGCCAGGAATGTTAATGATCAACCGGTTTTAACCTCGCTTAATGAACTTTCGGGCAAATTGATATATAACCAGTTCTACCTTGTCATCGTCGGATTATTCAAGCGCGGCAAATCATCTATTATCAATTCGCTAATTGGCAGGGAACTGGCCCCTGTTGCTGTAACACCGCTAACTTCTGTTATAACGTTTTTTCAATATGGTTCAGTTACAGCAGCTGAAGTATATTTTAAGAATGGCAATCATGTACCAATTGATCTGCATGATATTTTCCTCTTCATATCTGAAGAGAACAATCCGGGAAACATAAAGGATGTAGAATATGTTAAAATCTGTACCAAAGCGGAAATCCTTGAAAATATTATTCTGGTAGATACACCAGGCCTGGGATCTGTCTTCAGTCATAACACCAATACAACAATTGAATTCCTGCCGCGTATCGATGCTGCCTTGTTTGTACTGAGTGCTGATGTTCCTATAAGTAAGGCTGATGAGGAATTCCTGAAAAAAATAAAGGATTTAATTCCCGATGTCCTTTTTGTGTTGAATAAATCGGACCTTCTTACTCAGGCTGAACTTGATAAGATGATCAGTTATAATATTCAGATTCTTAAGGAGATTTATAAGGATGAAACCAATAATATTGAGCTTATCCCTGTTTCAACCAAGGACTTTTTCAGATCAACCGGACGGAAAGAAGTGCAGGATCCGGGTAACATTGGATACCTTCGAAGCAAGATTAATCAGAAAATTGTAGGATCAAAGGACGAGATACTTCTGTCCCGGAGCATAAGAATGCTGCTTTCCTATGCCGACCAGCTTCAGACACTAATTAAGGTAAAATCAGATACTTTACAATTACCTTTAAACGAACTGGAAAAAAAACGCGAATCGATGCAACGATCAATCGATTCTGTTGCTTCCGGGAAGGTTGATTTTGATGCAGTGGTAAAAAGCCGCGTAAAACAACTTATAGACAAGATTACAGAGCAGACTGAACAAAAAAGGAAAGATCTCTCCCTTTATTATTACAATCTTTTGATTGAGAATAGGGTACAGACCTGGGTTGATCTGAAAAAAACGGATGCCGATGATTATTTCAGGAAACTCGCCAGTCATATATTAAAGGAATTTGATGAATTGAAAACAAGCCTTGAAAAATCTGTCAGGGAAGAATTCAGCAACATCCTTCTTCAGTATAGCACTCTTTCCCGGTCATTTCTTTCTGAAATAATTACACAGATGAAAGAAATACTCGGGATCAATATAGAAGGAATTATTTCTTCATTCGATCTGGATGTTTATACATCATTTTACTTTAAAACGGATACAAAATATTCAATTCCATCAATCAGGACCAACATGTTCTTTAAGATCCTGCCGGAGAAAATAGTCAGATCAATGGTACTCAAACAGATCTATTCAAACTGTCTGGAACTCATAAATCCTAATTCCGGCAGAATACGGGGGGACATTGATTACAAGATCAGTGAATCATATCGTAAGTTCAGATATCACTTTGATCAGAAGCTTTACGACCTGCTTCAAAGTCTTAAGAATATGATCGAAGAAAGTATCAGGACAAAATCATCGATACATGAGAACTTAGACACAACACTAAAAAGTCTGAAATCTGAACAGGAAAATATTGACAAAATCGTAAAACAATATTCATTGTCGGAAAAGAACTCAGATTTGCATAAAGCTCAGCCTTCAACATAACAGGAATCAAAATCTAATCATATTTATGAAGACCTATGAAACCCACATGATTTGAAACAATCACAAACACGATACGAATATAATTTCAAATCATGTGCGGTTCCATCATACCACTTAGATCAAAATTATTTTATGATGAAAATAGATAAACAAACACTTAAAGATTTAGAGGTTTTCAGGTCTGATGAAAATACGACAACTCTTTTCGACTTCATAGATAGAACAAAAACAACAGGAGGAAGTTATTGTCTGCGTCAGAAATTTCTTAATCCGCCGGGTACATTTAATCAATTGAAGAAACAGCAGGAAGCTGTACATTTTTTTTCAGAAATGGGGAATTCGTCAAACCTGGAACTTCCATACAACAGTAACCAGATGAAATCATTGGAAGAATATATTTCCTCAAATATAAACGTGGTTGAAAATGGAAACCTTATAACATGTGCCATGTTTTGCTTATTTGACATTGAAGCATACAGGTACATTAAGAACAGCTTAAAAGAGATAATAGATTTCATATATACTTTTCATAAAACAATAGACCATAAAGGAAACAGAAACTCTTTTCTTTTGAGTAAAATAAATGATGATATAAATAATTTGATTAATGATCCTGATTTCAAAGAAGCTGTCAGGTTGAAAAATAATAATAAGCTTCTATTTTATAGGGTCTTGCAATTAGACAGGATATTTCGCACTCGCTTGAAGAATACATTTCAGGATCTCATCGGATGGTACTATGAGGTTGATGCTTTGCTCTCTATGGCAAAGACTACACTTGAAAATAATTTCAGCTATCCTGAAATTACTGATGAAGAGGATTCCATATTCCGGGTTGAAGGACTGTATCACCCATTACTTCAGAATGCTATTCCATATGATATAAGTTTAGATGGTGATTCTAATTTAGTTTTTCTGACGGGGCCGAATATGGCCGGAAAAACCACATTTTTAAAAGCAGCAGGAACTGCAGTATATCTTGCACATCTCGGAATGGGGATCCCCGCAAAATCAGCCCGGATAAGCTACTTAGAGAGGTTGTTTGCCAGCCTGAATATCACGGACAGTATTACAACTGGATACAGTTTCTTTTATAGCGAGGTAAAAAGAGTAAAACAACTTGCCGAATCTTTAAATCGCGGAGAAAAAGTCTTTTCACTGTTTGATGAACTTTTTCGCGGGACAAATGTAAAAGATGCATATGATGCATCAGTTATGATAATTTCCGGTCTGGTTCGTTGGAACAGGAGCATATTTATTCTTTCATCACACTTATGGGAATTATGGGAGAAGATTAAGGTTTTTCCCAATATAAAGGAGCTATGTTTTGAATCAGAAATTAAAAATGGCAAGCCAGTTTTTACGTATCACATTTTACAAGGTGTCAGTGATATGCGTTTAGGTATGACAATTATTGAGAATGAAAAAATTATGGATCTTTTAAATTCAAATGAAACCTTCATCCCAGCCTGAGGCGGGACAAAAGCTCATGAAAATAATTCACGTCATGAAGGTTCTCCCGCTTAAGGCGGGACAGGCTATTCGAACCACTTAATTTACAACAATATAGTAATATTATTTTCGAATGAATGTTAAAAATTGATATCCCGGGATTTAAGACAATTGAAGCAGAACACCTGGTTCTCGACTTCAATGGAACAATTGCAATTGACGGTAGATACATTGAGAATGTAATTGGACAGATTGTTCAGGTAAGTGAGAAACTTAATGTACATGTGCTGACTGCTGACACTTTTGGAACAGTGCTGGAAGAACTTAAAGGACTGCATGTTACAATTAAGATACTTGAACCAGAGCAACAGGATAAACAGAAATTAACCTATGTAAAGGATTTAGGCTCATCTCATGTTATCGCCATCGGAAATGGCCGAAACGACCATTTAATGTTAAGGGAATCTGCTTTGAGTATCGGGATCATTCAGGCTGAAGGTGCTTACTCCCAGATTATCTATGATACTCATGTTATATGCACAAGGATAAATGATGCCCTTGCATTACTGATTAATCCAAAACGATTGATGGCCACACTTCGAACCTGATTTGTATTTACGAAAAGAAATATCTCCGGAGGGATTTAGCTATGACATTCCATAGTATACTGTTCAAAAGATCAGAAGATATCATCAAAACCGAGACTTTCAGAGCGCCCGACTATCTTGTTGATCTGAATCTGAACCAGATAATAGATTCCCTCACTACGGGTAAAGAGGAATATAATTTAAAACCATTTTATTATACTCCTTTAAGTGATATAAATGCGATTATTTATCGTCAGGAGATAATGCAGGACCTCGAAAACAGCATTCTGTTTGAAAAAATATTATCGTTTGCAGATAAAATGCGCACAATACGCACACAACTAACCAGAGCATTAAAGCTATACTATAAATATCATAAAGAAAGATGGTTCCTTGAGATCGTAAGTACTTATTGCAATGCAGTGGAACAACTTAAAGATGATTTACTCAGTGCAAATATTAATTCGCCGGGATTAGTCTCATTCCGCTCATATTTGCTGAATTATTTACAATCCGATCGTTTTAATCTGATTGCCAGTGGAACAAAAAAAATCATAACTGATTTGTCATCCATACAATATTGCGTCCGCTTAAGAGATCTTAGTGTTCAGGTGCGAAATTTTAAATCTGAAATCAATTATACAGAAGAGATTGAGGAAACATTCACAAAATTCAAACATGACCCGGTAAAAGATTATAGAGTCAATTATTCTTCGGACCCAATGGATATGAATCATGTTGAAGCACAAATATTGGATGGAGTTGCTCATTTATATCCGGATATATTTTCACAGCTTGACACCTTTTTTGCAGAAAACCAGGATTATCTTGATGAAACGATAGCCATATTTGACCGTGAGATACAGTTTTATATAACTTATCTTGATTATATTAAAATTATCAGGGAAGAGGATTTGAAATTTTGTTACCCACGACTCACAAAAGAAGAAAAGGAAATTTACGATTATGAGGGTTTTGATCTGGCACTCGCGTATAAACTTATTAATGAAAAGTCGAGTGTTGTTGTAAATGATTTTTACCTCAAAGATAAAGAGAGGATTATCGTTGTATCCGGTCCTAACCAGGGAGGAAAACAACCTTTGCCCGCACTTTTGGTCAGCTACATTTTTTATCATGTCTCGGTTGTCCTGTTCCTGGTAGTAAAGCGCAACTCTTTCTGTTCGATAAACTATTTACACATTTTGAAAAAGAGGAAAATATTAAGAATCTCCGTGGAAAGCTCCAGGATGATCTGGTCAGGATCCATAATATTCTCGATCAGGTTACCTCTGACAGTATCATTGTTATGAATGAAGTTTTTACTTCAACCGCTTTACAGGATCAGGTTTTCCTGAGCAGAAACATAATGGAAAGTATAATAGAACTGGACTTGTTATGTGTTTGGGTGACATTCATTGATGAACTGGCTTCGTGTAGCAACAAAACCGTTAGTATGATCAGCACTGTATTTCCTGATAACCCGTCTTTGCGGACATTTAAAATAATCAGAGGACCGGCTGATGGGCTTGCTTATGCTATGTCAATTG
>DNOQ01000291.1:0-162 GCA_003501665.1 Bacteroidales bacterium
CTATCAGTGTTTTTGCTCAATCACCACTGAAGATGAGCTACCAGGCTGTTATCCGCAATGCTTCAGGTGCTCTTGTTACAAATCATGCTGTTGGCATGAAGGTTAGTATTCTCCAGGGATCAGCCTCAGGTAGCGTGGTTTATTCGGAGACATACAGCCCGG
>DNOQ01000291.1:194-3103 GCA_003501665.1 Bacteroidales bacterium
GGACAAGTCAGATATTAAGTGTACCTTATGCGTTGCATGCAAATACTGTGCAGACAGGCGATAACTGGGGTAGTCAGGTTGTTGTTCCAGATGCTACTCTTACAGGAAATGGCACAGTGTCATCACCACTACAGATTGCCAGTAATGGAGTTACTTCAGCAAAAATTCTGGATGGAAGCATTGTTACTGGTGATTTGGCCAATTCGGCGGTAACATCTGAAAAAATAAGCAGCCTGGCTGTAAGTTCTGCAAAAATTCAAAATGGAGCAGTAACTTCTGATAAGTTAGCCAACAATTCGGTAACTACCGATAAAATAAGTGCTGGCGCAATTACAGGCACAAAAATAGCGCAGTCCGGGGCAACCACCGGACAGGTGTTGAAATGGTCGGGAACCACCTGGGCACCGGCAAATGATGGTATTGTAATTCCATACAGCGAAACAGGTACTTCCGATGGCCCCCTGTTTAATATCAATAATCTTGGAACCAGTGGCGCTATTTCAACCTTTTCTTCAGGAAATTATGGAATCTGGGGAGAATCAGGCAGTACATCTGGTATTGGTGTTTATGGAGTCAACAAAACATCCACGGGCACAACCTATGGTGTTTTTGGTGACGTGTATTCTTCGACGGGTTTTTCAGGATTTTTTCAGGGCGGGAAATTTTACGTTCAAGGAAATACAGGGATTGGAATCCAAAATCCATCTGCAAAGCTTGAGGTTAACGGTCAGGTTAAGATCACCGGCGGCAGCCCCGGAGTTGGCAAGGTATTAACCTCCGATGGTGTCGGCCTGGCAACATGGCATACTCCTGAACCAAATGCGTGGTTGAAAAACAGCAATAATATTTATTACAATGCCGGAAATGTCGGAATCGGATTAAACAATCCCACAGGCACATTGGAGATTTATGGAAATTCCGTAGATAATTACCCTCAGCTTTTCCTGAGCGAGGCAGACGGATTTGCCAGGGTATCTTTCAGAACCATGCTGGCTTCTTCCAAACATTGGGTACTTGCAGGACATACAAACCAAATTGATGGGGATTCACAGTGGCACCTCAATTACTTTAACGGTTCAATTGGGAAAAACATTTTTTCCGTTTATGGAAATTCCAATATATCCTTTGATGGAAAGGTTGGCATCGGAACAACAGCGCCGGGCTCACTTCTGCAGGTTCATAGCAATACTACTTATGCAAACAATGTCACTCCGATTATCAAAATCAGTGATAATTATAAAACATGGAACATAGGATTAGGGGATCCGGGTGATCGGTTCTCAATTTCGTCTGAAGATAATAAAGACAGACTGACAATTCTTAAGTCAAATGGTTTCATCGGATTAGGAACAACCTCACCTTCTGCAGGACTACACATCAAGGCAAATTCATGGCCAGGTTCATTTATCTATATCGAAGCAAATTCGGGTTCAGATGCAGGGATGAGATTTTACGAAAGCACAACTCCCAAATGGCATATTTACAACAATGCCGCACTGGGTGGATTACAAATTGCCAACAATGCCGCACAGACTGCAATATTTGTTAAGCAGTCAAATACGTTTGTAGGGATTGGAACAACCAATCCAGCTTATACCCTCGATGTTGCAGGAGGTGTAAATATAATAAAGGGGCTTTCAGGCTCTGCTCTACTCTGCAACAATGCTCAGGCAATATGGTATAACGGTACTTATTTTAGTTGGGGTTATGGCGGAAATTACAACTATTTCGCTAATAAAGTTACAATCGGAAATGCAGACAATCCTTCTTACATGTTGTATGTACAGGGCAACGCCTTCGCAACCGGGACCTGGAGTTCTTCTGACATACGCTTTAAAAAGGACATCTCTACGATAGATAAAGCCCTGGATCGAATCATGAAAATCAGGGGTGCATCATTCCTGTTCCGTACGGATGAATTTAAGGATTATCAATTTGCGGAGGGTATCCAGTACGGATTTATTGCCCAAGAGGTGGAAAAAGTGTTTCCTGGATTAGTACATAATGAAAATGATGGATTTAAATCATTGAATTACAACGGAATGATACCCGTATTGCTTGAGTCAATAAAAGAACAACAACTACAGATTGAATCCCAGCAGAAACAGATAGATGAACTAAAACACCTGGTTAAAAACCTTATGCAGAAATAGTGAGTAATGTCTATCTGCCTGAGGAAATCAGCTCCGGGGGCTTTCAATATAAAATAAATTTGACTTTGGCTTTTTGCTGGTGTAATTTTGATTAAACAAATTCCCTATCCATTAATCTTCAGCATTATGAAAAAACTAATTTTCATTTCAGCCTTGATTCTTGTGGCAGGAACCATTTATGGTCAAACTTTGCAGAAAAGCAACTATGTACGTATTCATTTGTTAACCGTAGATCTTAATCAAAATGTTACAATGGTTAAATTTCTAGATATATTTAAAAATAAGGTGATTCCCGCACATGAAAAGAATTTTCAGAGCAAGTGTATTTAACAAAAAGCGTCCGCGGACAATGTGAAAATTGCTACGGTGTGATAATGGTATGGAAATCTGAAGCAGATTGGAATAAATTTTGGAAGAAAGAAGGTGGGCTTACTGATTTAGGACAAGCCGCAATGGATAAGTTTCAACCACTAATTGATGAATTAGAAAAGTTAGGTACTGTCGATTTAAAATACACTGATTGGATTATTCAATAGAATCTCAATTCTGAAATACATCGATGCCCTCGGTAATCAGTTCCGGGGATTATTTACTTAAATATAAGTATTCACAATTCGTATCCCTAATTCCTCAACAATCATATAATTTCATATAAATCTGTATATCAATTATATACAATAATATAAATCAACGTATTAAAATCATGTTGCCCGGGAATTTGGGACCGGGCTTTTTCATTTCTATTAATCACTAATC
>DNOQ01000172.1:0-6449 GCA_003501665.1 Bacteroidales bacterium
AACATATTATCTATTCCCGACTTTATCACTCTGTCAGGATTGATCTCATCAACATAGAAAGTGTTCAGCTCCCTGAAGAGAGTCAGGAAAATATCAAGATTCTTGGCAATCCTGAAATCACGGGATTCCTGCAAGCTCAGAAAACCGGCACTTATGCCTCCGATAAACAGTATGCCAAGGATTATTGCCAGCCTTACGGAATTGATCTTTTTCATATTTTTTCAATTGAGGGAACTAAAATAAGAATATAATTTATTTAGCGGCACTTTGTTTTATTGTTTTAATGAGTTTGTTGAGCAGTTCATTAACAGCTGTTTCCAGTATAGTGTATTCTTCAACCTTCTCTTTTCTGAATATAACTATCAAAGCTATCCTGATATTTTCCGAATTCAGGAATTCATAAAGAAAATATTTATTTCTTCTGTAAGCTTCTTTCATTCTGCGCTTCAGCAGATTCCTGCTAACGGCACGGCTTATTCCTTTTTTGGGGACCATGAGTGCAACACGGGCCGGAAACGGGGAATTCAGCTCTGTTTCTGCCCATATCACCTTAAAAAAGGCAGTATAGAAAGAATTACCATATCCGAAAAGATATTCTATTGTTTTACGGCTGCAAAGCCTTTCTGCTTTTCTGAATGTTTCGCGGGTGGTAATCATCTGAGCAAACCTTATAATTAAAGGTCTCCACGGCTTTAGCTGACTTCGGGATACATGAACCGGAAGATTAAACTTTACTTCGAATTCCTGTTATGCTCTTTGAGAAAGTTGTCAAGAGCCATAGTCATCGAGGGAGCTTTTGGATTGGGTGCATTGATATCGAGCCTCAGCCCCTCCTGTTCAACTGCACAGGCTGTGGTCGGCCCGAAAGCTGCTATTTTTATATCTCCCTGGACAAAATCGGGAAAATTCTCTTTAAGCGATTTAATTCCTGAAGGACTGTAAAAAACCAGAATATCGTAATCGAAATCCTTCAGATCGGAAAAGTCACTGCTGATGGTTTTGTACAGAATACCTATTGTATAACTGATATTGTGCTTATCAAGCAGCTCCGGGATTTCAGTATTATGAGGTTCGGGAAGTGGAACAAAGTAATTATCATCCTTGTGCTTTGCAATAATATCAATGAGATCCTGAAATTTTGCCTTTCCATGGAATATCTTTCTTTTCCGGTAAACAATATATTTCTGAAGATAGAAAGCAACATTCTCCGTTATACAGAAATATTTCATGGTGTCAGGAACTGTTATCCGGAGTTCATTGCATATCCTGAAAAAATGATCGATCCCCGTCTTGCTTGTGAAGATAACAGCAGAGAAATCAAGGATACTGATCTTTTGATGTCTGAAATCCTTTGATGAGATCCCTTCTACCGATATAAAAGGCTTGAATTCAACTTTAAGATTGTATTTTTTTGCCAGATCGAAATATGGAGATTTCGGGTTCATCGGTTCTGGCTGTGACACTAAAATCTTCCTTATTTTCAACTCCTTGCGATTTTTAGTTTAACTACTCAGGAACCTCTCGCTTTCTTCTAAAACAGATTTGTCAAATATCTTAATACTATCAATACCGGAAGAAATTCCAGGGCACAAAGGTACAAAATCAAATATAAAATTGAAATATTATGCTTCAGAAAAATAAAAAACAGCCTCATTATGCGCATAATATAAAAAGCTGAGATGAAAATAATTCCTGTGGTAAAAAGCGTTTCGGGATGAAAGAGATTTGTATATGTAAGTAAAACAGAAAGAAGGAAAAGGAAAAAACCGGTAACCTGATATGCCTGATATACTGTAGATAAGTATTCGCCGAATATCACTGTTTCATCAGTGATATTGCCAACCAGGAAACATATAATGTTACGAAATGTAACTGACAGGGCAATGATGACAAGGAAAACAAGCCATAAGATGATTCCTGAAATGCCTGTCGGATTAAAATTATGGTAATCTGTGCTCAGGTAAGCAAATAGTGCAATATTGGAAAATGTAACAAAATTAATCAAAGTTGATTTCCAGTGAAAAAATACTGTTCTTTCCCGTGATGCAGGATCCCCTATTCCCCTGAAAAGCAGGAAAGCCTTGATATTATTTAAGGATTTGCCCGGGAGTGCACTCAGGGCTGAATAAACAAATGCTGAAAGAACAACGACTGCTATGATCCAGTCTTCATTAAATGGCTGTTTGGGAATTGTCTTACCGTCTCTGAGGTGCGATGTAATTATTGCCGAGGTTGAAAATTGCCGATCTGTTCCGATATAATTGAAAGGGAAAAGGTATTTGTGGCCATGATAAAAATTGTTAATCTGATCCTGATTTCCGGAATAAATGACATCTCCCACACGATTTTTAAGACTGACAGATGCAATTTCCGTATTTTCACGTCTTATTACCGGTATTTTAGTATCATCATTTACAGATGTAACAATGTCGGCAATGCCAATCGTATCGGCATTTATGATGATTTTTTTTAAGGAAGAATCCTGTATTTGTCTGGCCGGATCCTGAATGATAATATTATGTTCCTTGTCAAAAATGATCATGTCTCTCTCCGGCGATTTCGGACAGAATATTATTTGCAAGCCGGCTCGAACCAATCCTGAAATAATTATTATTGAGCCACTCTTTTCCGAGACAATGTTCTGTTATCCTGTAGTATGATATTGCATCATTTACAGTTACAATACCGCCGGCAGGTTTGAATCCGACTTTTATTCCTGTTTCGGAATAGAAATAGGAAATTGCCCTGCACATTACAAATGCAGCTTCGGGTGTTGCTGAAATATTTACTTTTCCCGTTGATGTCTTGATAAAATCAGCTCCGGCATCCATTACGATCATCGAAGCCTTAAATATATTTTCGTGGTCACCAAGCAAACCCGATTCAATTATAACTTTCAGATTTTTATTTCCCACAGCCTCCTTTATTTCTCTTATCTCATCGGCAACTGCAGCATAATCATTGCTGAGGAACGAACCTACGGAAATGACCATATCAATCTCATCGGCGCCTGATTCCAGGGCCATTTTACATTCTGCCAGCTTAATTGACCGGAATGTCTGGGATGATGGAAATCCTCCTGCTACCGATGCTATCTTAACTGTTTTTACAGTAAGTTTTTCCTTTACCAGGGGTACAAAATTGGGAAATACACATAACGCGGCAACATTCGGAATATTTGTAAACCTTCCCGAAAAACTGTTGATTTTTCCCGTGAGGTGTAAAATGTGGCTTTTATTATCGGAGGTGTTAAGGCTTGTAAGATCGAGACAATTCAATATTGTCATTAACAAATACTTGTCCGGAATTATGGCAACAGTTTCCGACACTTTTTTCAGCTCCCTTCTGATCTCTGATTCCGACGGACACTGTTTAATCAGTTTTTCGTATAATTTGGTCATGACATCAGGTTCAAAACAATAAACGAATTAATGAATTTGAAGGGGGTTAAATTAATGTTTTTTATTTTTAAAAAAGGATTATTCATGAATTTATGTTGAAACGGCATGAGAACCGTTTCAACTCCGGTTCCGTGCCAGTGAAGCAAAAATACCAAAAATGCAAAGAATGGAAAATATTATGAATCCGCTCCTCATGCCGGCCATAAGTTTCGGATACGAAGCAGGATTTATTGCCTGCTGTCCCAGATACAGGGCCAGAAGCATCATCGCGATTCCCATACTCATCATTTGTCCGGCCATACGCATAGTACCTACAACAGCGGATGCCACTCCAAAATATTTCTTTTCAACCGAACTCATAATGGCATTGGAGTTGGGAGAGGAGAAGAGCCCGAAACCAACTCCCATAATTATTAAAAGAGCAATAATAAAGAACAGGGAGCTCTCCGGGCCGACAAAACAAAGCAATACCAATCCTGCAGCCGTAAGCCCCATCCCACAGGATGCAATGATTCCGGGATTGTATTTATCGGAAAGCCTCCCGGCAACCGGTGACAAAAGAGCCATCATTACCGGTTGGGATATCATGATCATTCCTGCAGTCCTGGCATCAAAACCTTTCAGATACTGAAGATAAAGACTGATAAAAAAACCTGTGGCAGCAGTGGCTGAATAATGAATAAGAGCCGCTATTCCCGAAAAAGCAAAAATTCTGTTATGAAGCATAAGTCTTATGTTAAATACCGGACTTTCAACCTTCTCTTCATATAAAAGAAAAACAATTCCCAGCAGGATGCCGGTTCCGAGAAGGATCCATCCCGAAACAGACGGGAGCCTGGAGAACCCCAGCATAAATGATGCAAGGAAAATACCATAAATCACAGAACCGCGCCAGTCAAATTTTTCTCCTTTGGCCTCCGACCATTCAATTTTTATTTTATTGAATATCAAATATAAGGAGATAATGCCAACGGGAACAAGAAAGACAAAAATGCTTCTCCAGCCGAAATACTGGGTCAGTAATCCGCCGATAACGGGTCCGCTGGAAAGACCTGTATAAACTGCTGTAGTATTTATTCCCACAGCCCTTCCACGCTCACCGGGCCCGAAAACAGATGTCAGAATTGCCAGACTTGTTCCGAATATCATTGCACCCGAAATACCCTGAAGGATCCGGAAAGCTATAAGTGATTGAATGTTCCACGAAAAAATGATAAGAAAAGCTGATAATGTAAAAAGAGAAATGCCTGTTGTGAAGATCTTTTTCCTCCCGGTAATATCTGCAAGCCTTCCAAAGGGAAGAAGAAATACAGCCGATGCAAGGATAAAGCTGCTGACTATCCATCCAAGCTCCAATGCAGTGGCATCGAAATCTTTCCCTATGGCAGGAAGGGCAAGGTTGACAGCGGAACCCAGAAAAGGTGTCAGAAATGCAGCAAAAGCTGAAACCAGTAAAACAGACCTTTTAAGTTTTATATCATCAGCAGATACTATATTCTTATCCATTATTTTTCATTCTTTATCCTTCGTGTCGATAATTATTGTTACAGGCCCGTCATTATGTATCTCCACCATCATCATTGCACCGAATTCTCCTGTTCCAACCGGTTTTCCCAGTAATTCCGATAAGCGGTTGACAAACATTTCATAAAGCGGAATCGCAGTTTCCTGAGATGCGGCTCTGATGTATGACGGCCTGTTACCTTTTTTTGTTTTTGCATGAAGGGTGAACTGACTCACTACAATTATATCACCTCCGGTATCAAGAACTGAAAGATTCATCACCCCGTTAAGGTCGTTAAATATTCTGAGCTGAATAATCTTGTTACAGAGCCATTCCACATCTTCAATATTGTCTGCTTCCTCAAAACCTGTCAGGATCATTAATCCCGGACCTGACGATGCAATAATTCCCTCACGCGTCCTTACAGATCCTTTACTTACTCGCTGAACAACTGCTCTCATGATTGTATAAGCCTGATTAAGGGGTGTAAATATAAGATCAATTTAATAAGCTGTGAACGGATTTTTATGTAAGTTTGACGCTCTATTTTATTTTATGGAATTTATGACGGTTCTCGCCGTAGCAGNNAGTGGCTGTAATAATGGCCATATTCCAGGCAGGACTTTTTGTTGCAGGATATTTGCTGGGATCGGCCATCAGCTCGATAATGAAGGCTGCCGACCATTGGGTGGCACTCGTTTTACTCTCTTTCCTGGGGATAAGGATGATTATTGAAGGGATACGAAGAAAAGAAGGTGATGAGGTAAGGGATTATACTGAAACTCTTACCCTTATTGTAACTGCATTAGGTACAAGTATAGATGCATTTGCGGCAGGTATCAGCTTTGCATTCCTGCGGATAAGTATCTGGATGTCAGGCCTGATAATTGGAACAGTTACTTTTCTTGCCTCAATGACGGCAATCAGAATCGGAAAATCGGCAGGGAAAAACCTGGGCCGTAATGTTGAAATAACAGGGGGTTGTATATTAATAGCAATTGGGATTAAAATCTTTCTTGAACATGTAATTGCCGGTTAAAAAATTTAAAATGTTATAAGCTGCCTCTGTCGTCTGCTGAAAATGGCCATTTCTGTAAAACCGTTCTCTTTCAGTAGTTTGTAAGCTTCATCGAAATATTGTCCAACCCTGGCTGGCATGTGGGCATCTGAGTTCACACAAACAGGTACTTTCTCTTCGCTGAAAATTTTAAGAAACCTGCGGTCGGGATAGAAATCTGCAACCGGCCTGTTCCTTCCGTTTGTGTTAACTTCAAAAACCACATCATTGTTTTTCATGGTCTTTGCCAGTTCCCTGTAATACGGCTCGGGATCGAATGATGGCTTATATCCGAAGATCCTTATAAGATCAAAGTGACCTATAATATCAAATAGTCCGGAAGAGGCAGCATAATTAACCATCGCGAAATACTTGTCAAACAACCTGTCAAAGCTTTTACCTTCATAAAAATCAGGCCCCTCATCCACGGTTCTTTCACCAAGGTAGTGAACAGATCCGATCCTGTAATCGAGATCCAGCCCGTCAA
>DNOQ01000172.1:6511-10834 GCA_003501665.1 Bacteroidales bacterium
GACATTCTCAGGATTCATAACCCAGTCCTGATCTTCTTTATATAAAGAAAGATGTTCCGAAAAACCCAGCTCTGAAATTCCTGCAGCGATCGCGGGTGCAATATATTCTTCCGGAAGCGCTTTCCCGTCACTGAAGGTTGTGTGTATATGGTAATCTGTTCTGTAATGCATGGAATGCAAATTATTATTATCAAATAAGCTTCAAATTTGTAAATAAAACAAACTGCCGGTGTAAATTATGCAGATAAAAATTAAGATATGAACGGGAAAAATGTAAATTTGTGAAGAAGCAGGATGTATGGTATTGAATAACAAAGATTGCGTTTGTGAAAGCTGTGAATTCAGGAATGTGGTTTTTTCCTGTCTTGATGATGAAGCAGTATTTGAGCTTTGCGACAACAAGGTCGAGAAGTCATACCGGAAAGGTGAAATTATTAATCGGGAAGGTGAAAAAATAACCGACTTCAAATATCTTAAAAGCGGACTTGTAAAACTGTACCGCACAACACATACAGGTGATGAACAGGTTATTACAATAACCAGGCCTTTTGAATTTGTCAGTAACATGAGCATCTTTACCGGAGAGAGATACCGTTATTCAGTATCTGCTCTCGAAGATTCGGTTGTATGTGTTGTTAATCTTGACTATATAAAAAACCTGTTTCTGAAAAACGGTGCTTTTGCAATGGGGCTTCTCACAAGAATTTCCGAGATCAATGAGAAAATTATCGGACAGACTCTCGACCTCCGGCAGAAAAATCTCGTGGGCCGCATTGCATACGTGCTTCTCTATTTCACCAGGGAAATATATAATACAAGAATATTCGATCTCCCGGTATCCAGAAAGGAGATCGCCGATTATATCGGAATGAGCACCGCAAATGTTATCAGGACTCTTTCCGACTTTAAGAAAGAAGGGATCATCAAAGCATATGGAAAGACCATTGAGGTTTCAGATATTAATAAACTCGAAATACTCTCAAAGAGAGGATAATTAATCCCGTTTTTATTTTTAAATTATTATTTATGAAGAGAATAGCTTTATTGAATTGTTTTGTCATTATTTCAGCCATTGTTTCAGGTCAGCCACAATCGGTGCATGAAATAAAGAGTGACAAAAAGGTTAACTATACACTTTCGGGGATGAGACATGGTGTGAATTATTTCCCGCAAGTCCGGCTGGCCAATGTTCAGTATGAAACCGGAGAAGTGCTGGATTTTGATAAATACCATTCCCTTGATGTCATTTATGACTGGCTTGAAATCTGGGCAGAAAAATATAAGGAGCTGGTTGAATTATACGAGGCGGGAACAAGTTATGAAGGAAGGCCGGTATTGCAGATAACGGTCACAAACAGGAAGACCGGCAGGGATACGGATAAACCGGGAGCATTTTTTGAGGGGGGAAGGCACAGCGGTGAAGTAACTGGTTGTGAAACGGTGATGTGGCTTGCCAGGTATCTGCTCGAGAACTACGGAACCGATCCGGATGTCACTCATCTTCTTGATACAAAGACAATTTATTTAAGACCGGTAAATAATCCCGACGGCCATAACCTCTATATGAATACTGCCCAGAGTAACAGAAGCAGTGTCCGGCCGGTAGATAATGACGGCGATGGTTTACTTGATGAAGATGCTCCCGACGATCTGGATAATAACGGGATTATTCATACCATGAGATGGAAAGATGAGGAGAAAGGAAATCTTATTCCCGATCCGCGGGATGAAAGTGGCAGAATAATGAAAAGAGTTGAACCCGGGAAAGGAATTTATCTTTCATCAACTGAAGGTATTGATAATGATAATGACGGCCGGATCAACGAAGATGGTATTGGCGGATTGGATCTGCACCGCAATTATCCTGAAAACTGGAGACCCCAGAAGGAAGAAACGGGCAGGGGATTTACCCAGGGGGGCGCCGGAGAATATCCTCTCAGCGAAACAGAAACCCGGTCTGTTGTTACATTCCTTCTTTCCCATCCTAATATTTCTGTGGTAAATTCCATGGATACAAGTGTCCCGATGCACCTGAGGCCTCCATCCACATCAGGATCCGAAGAAAGGATGTATCCTGAAGATCTGAAATGGTACAGATATTTTGATGACCTCGGGAAAAAGATAACAGGCTATAAAAGGGCCGGAGATGTTTATAATGATTATGGAGGCGGAAATCCTCTTTTCGGGCACGGCCCCGATTTCGGATACTGGTATTACGGCTCAATATGGTATGGCGATGAAATATGGAACAGTGGCAGGTTCGGAGATCTGAACGGAGACAGTATAACTGATCAGATAGATATGCTTATCTGGGATGAAAAGGAAAATTCAGGAGAGGGATTTACGGAATGGTATACGGTTAAACATGCGGTTTATGAAGAAGTCGAACTGGGAGGTTTTGATCCGAAATTCTTTTCACAGAATCCGCCTGCCCGGTTTCTGGAAACATGGATAAAAAACCAGGCTCTGTTCAACCTCGAAATGGTTAAACATCTGCCGGAACTGGATTGGGAAAATATTGCTGTAAGAAAAACAAAATCATACAAAACTGATTCTACCGATTATCAGGTTAAGATCAGCTTCAGGAACAGGGGAAAATTGCCAACGGCACTGAAACAGGCCCATCTTGTTAAAATCGTGACCGAAGACAGGGTAATGATTGAACTGGATACTGCCGGAACAGCTTCCGGTAATACAGGATATAAGATTCTGCCGGATGAAAAAAGACCTGTTGCACGGGAAAGAAGGGGAGGCGGTCAGTTTGCTGACCAGGCCGCACAAAGAAGACCTCCATTAAGGATTGTTCCGTTTACTGAGGGTGGAGCAGTAACAACAGCTGTTTTCAACATCCGGCTTTATAAAAGAAGTGAGCTAAAGGGACAGGCACATGTATTATCCACACGTGGAGGCATTCTTAAAGATAAAGAATTCATTATAAGATAATGAGAGAAAAATAATAGGCAAAGCTTTGGCTAAGGGTGGTGATTTTGCCGATGTCTAACTTGAAAACCGGATTTCCCGGCAGATCATAATGGAGGAATCAAAACAAAAAATTATACATTTGGGATCTCTAAACAAAAATAAATGGTAACAAATAAAAAGCAAAAGAACATGGCAATTCAAAAATCAAAAGGAATAATAGCTATTCTGACAGGAGGGGGAGATGTCCCGGGGCTGAATCCCGCAATAAGGGCAGTTACGATACGTGCCAACCGTGAAGGGTACAAGGTAATAGGTTTGCGAAGGGGTTGGGCAGGAATTACTGAACTGATAAAAGATGCTAAAGCAGATAACAGCAACAATTTTCAGATACTGACTGATGACATTGTAAATAAAGCAGGCCGTACAGGAGGAACATTTATCCATACATCACGGACCAGGCCAAGCCATATGTCAAAGGACAGTGTGCCGGACCATTTGAAGGATACTTATAATCAGGAAATGAATGATCTTACACCCGAGGTGATCAAAAACCTCGAATGGCTTAATGTCGATTATCTGATTCCGATTGGAGGAGACGATACCTTAAGCTATGGCGTCCACCTCTATAAGAAGGGTGTGAAGGTTATTGCAATCCCGAAAACCATGGACAATGATGTTCCCGGAACAGATTATTGCATCGGATTCAGTACCTGTGTCACAAGAACAATCCAGATGACAAACAGCCTCAGAACATCGGCCGGATCACATGAAAGGCTTCTTATCCTGGAAGTATTCGGACGTTATGCCGGATTCACTGCCATGCTTCCGACTATGGCTGGTGCTGCCAACAGATGCGTTATACCTGAATACAAATTCGATATCGAATTGCTTACAAAACTACTGGTTGATGACAGGAATTCAAATCCCAGCAAATACTCAGTTGTTCTTGTATCAGAAGGAGCTATGTTCGAAGGAGGAGAGATGGTATTCGCAGACAGTGAAAAGGATGCATACGGACATGCAAAACTGGGAGGTATAGGTGACCTTGTTTCTGCAAGACTAAAAGAACTTTCAGCTAAATACAATGATGGTAAAACAATAAATGTAATTAACCAGAAGCTCGGGTATATGGTCAGGGGAGGCGATCCGGATTTCCTCGATTCCATCGTTCCCATGGCTTACGGAAACCTGGCTCTCGACCTTATTCTGAAGGGCGTGCACGGCAGAATTGTGGTTCTGAAAAACGGAAGATATGACAATGTCCCGATAGACGTGGTTACATCATCAAAGAAAATCGTAAAAGTATCCGAATATTATAATATCGAAAGATTGAGACCATATTATCATACATTCGAAATGAAACCATTCCTGCTAATGGCTTCGGATAATTAAAATGAATTT
>DNOQ01000172.1:10889-15998 GCA_003501665.1 Bacteroidales bacterium
TTACAGAGTTCTGTATGGCGAAGAAAATATCATTGAGTGTGTAATTAAAGGTAAATTCAGGGTCAGGGAATTAAAAAATACAAATCCACTTGCAGTCGGCGACAAGGTTCTGTTTGAATTTGAAAAAGGCAAAGGATCGGGTATAATAACGGAACTTCTTGACAGGAAAAATTATATACTGAGGAAAGCATCTAATCTGTCGAAACAGTCACAGATAATTGCCGCAAATATTGATCACGTTTTCCTGATGATAACAATTTCTCATCCCGAAACGCCGGTTGAATTTATCGACAGATTTCTTATTACAGCTGAAGCATACCGTATTCCGGCAAGTCTGATAATAAACAAAACCGATCTGTACGGCGATGAAGAGATAAACAGAATGGAATACATGATATCCGTATATGAAAAAATCGGATACGAATGTTTCATTATATCAGTTACGGAGAACAAGGGGCTTGCAATACTGGCTGAAAAAATGAAAGGAAAAGTAAGCCTCCTTGCAGGAAATTCCGGGGTGGGTAAAACAACCCTTCTGAATACTTTCAATCCTTCACTTAACCTTAAAACGGAGGAAATCTCAGATTACCATAAGCAGGGAAAACACATAACAACATTCCCCGAAATGCATCATATGCCGTTTGGTGCTTATATTATTGATTCCCCCGGTATAAGGGGATTTGGGGTTGTGGATATGGAGAGAAATGAAATATATCATTTTTTCCCCGAAATATTTTCCACGGCAACGGGATGTAAATTCTATAATTGTCTTCACCTCGATGAGCCCGGATGCGCTGTAAAAAGTGCAGTCGAAACAGGAGACATTGATCCTCTCAGGTACAGGAGCTATCTTAATATCCTTGAGGATGACAATCGTAAATACCGGTAAATTATTAAGGAAATTATCAAATTTGGGTTATCTTTATATCCTGTGAAAGTCAAATTTTCCTTGTGATGAAAAAGATCCTGATGCTCGTTTATCTGGCCTTTTTTGTTATTATTCTGGCCAACATTATTTATTATAAAAGCCTGTATAACAAGCAAATTGAATATATAACCTCAGTACTTGACCATCAGGTACTACTGACAGGTTTTACCGTGGATGAAACCAATAACTCATTTAACTCCGGTCTCAGTGAAATAAGATATATGGAGGATCCCGGATCTTTTTTCATTGATCAGATATTAAGACAACAAATTATAGAAAAAATCAGGCATTTTTATCAGGAAAATCAGGATTTCATTACAGGTATAAAGATCAGCGACGATAAAAAGAATGAATTTACAATTAAGAACGATGAAGGTGAATGGCTGGAACAACAATTCGTACTTCATATTCAGACCGGCATTTATAACAGGGATACACTCGTAAAGGGGAGCAGGAATTTTGAATATTATCTTCCGCTAATTAAGAATAATATAGTAACCGGAAATATTGTTATTACTGTCGATTATGATAAATATTTTGATCAATTGTTCTCTGTTTATAACCTGAAAGATTATCAGTGGCAATGGGTAGTGGATGATTCAGGCAATGTTATTTACTCCAATTCTGCTAATAATATCAACTATACTGAGACAGTAAGGATAACATATGCCCTGGCGAACGGATCTGTTGGTAATATGATGCATAACGCGGTAATAGGCAACAAGAATAAACAACTGGCCTCATCATATTATTCCACACAACTTCTGGGGAGAGATATCGCACTTGTTTTTTCCTCTCCCACAGGATATTTCCAGAAATACATTATAAGAAATTCATTTCTTATCGTTATTGCAACTCTGATTCTTGTTCAGGCAATTATATGGTTCCTTTTGCGGCTTCTTAAAAACCGTGAAAACGAAAATAAAAGGCTCGGTAAATCGGAAACCTCCCTTGTGAACCTCATTGAACACATACCGGCAGGGATAATAGTGTATGATAAAAACAGGGAAATTTTAATGGCCAACACTGCCGCGGCAGACCAATTCTCATTGATATCTGCAGAGGATATGAAAGGAAAATCATACCCGGAGACTTCACTGACAGCCGTAAATGAATATTTTGCCAGAAATCCGGGCGGTGTTTTTGATCGCAGTCAATACCACATAATAAAGAACGATTCAGTCGACAGGATCCTGTATAAGAACAGTGTTCACGTTACTTACATGGGAAAAGAAGCTTTTATGGATATTCTTATGGATATTACTGAACTTGAATCAGCCCGGACTCATGAAGCGAAAGCAAACAGAGCGAAATCAGAATTTCTGGCACGACTGAGTTATGAGATCCGGACACCACTTACGGGTATTATCGGAATGACAGATATACTTGGAAGAAAACAAGTTCCGGAAGAATTGCAGGAAATAGTCGCGATTCTTCATAATTCAGCGGAAGATCTCCTTAAGATCAGGGATGAAATTCTTGATTTTTCAAAGATCCAGACCGGCAACCTGATACTTGAGGAGAGATCCTTCATTCTCCGGGATGAGATAGATAATTGTGTGGATCAGACTAAAAATATGCTGGAAGGGAAAAACGTTATATTTACCGTGGATGTTGACAAAAACGTTCCGGTCAGTATTATTTCAGATCCATACCGGTTCCGTCAGATATTTACAAATCTTATTACCTTTTCGGCAGGAAATATATCAAACGGGAAAATTAATCTGCGATGCACTCTGGTAAGTAATGACAAAGGTCAGGTTAAACTCGGATTTGAGCTTCAGGATACAGGGAAAGCCTTCGACAAGGAGACTTTAAATAAAATTTTCGGGGAGGTTATCAATATTGAATCAAAAGTCCTTACAAGCGATGATGAAACAGGATTCGGCCCGGTTATGGCAGCCCAGATCATCAGGTTAATGGGGGGAGAACTGATTGTTGAAAGTCCTTCGGACATCTCAGGGAATTCGGGTACAAAGGTCACATTCACACTCAACGTCTACTCCAACGACAGAATACCGAAAAACCTCAATATAAGAAGTATAACTTCGTTAAATAAAATAAAAACACTTGTAATTACAGATCCCCGCATCGAAGATGATGATATTCTGAACCTTATTCACCAGTTGCATCTTAATTTGTCGGTTACCGCTTATCAGAAATCCACCATAGGGCAAATAAAAGCCAATCTTGAATCGGATAAAGGAAAATATAACATGATAATTATAGTGAATGATGAAGATTTCAATGGGTTTGAAGTAGCCACGTTGCTGTGGGAAAACAAATTATATGAACGGCTGGTAATAATTATGATCAGCAAATGCGATATCAAAGGCAACTACCTTAAATCTGTTTCACTTGCAATGGATGATTATCTTGTAATGCCGGTTGATAAAGAGGATCTGGCTAAAGCTATCCGGGAGAATTTTCCGTTTATCGGGTCAGATGAGAAGTCCGTTAAAGAACGCCGGTTAAGAAATGGCATAAGTGCCCTGGTAGTTGAGGATAATAAAATGAATCAGAAAGTTGTGTCAAGAATGCTCGAATTACTGGAATGTTCGTTCGAAATTGCCGAAACCGGGTATGAAGGTTATCTGAAGGCTAAAGCAAAACCGTATGATATCATTTTTATGGATCTCATTCTGCCTGAGATTGACGGATATGAATCAGCCAGGAAAATTCTTGATGATACTCCGGGGGCACTGATTGTTGCTTTAACAGCCGATAATATGCCTGATTCGAGAAGCAAAGCAGAATTATCAGGAATGAAAGAATATCTCTCCAAGCCGGTCAGGATTGATGATATGAAAATGCTTCTGGAAAAATATTTCAGTGAAATCACTAATTAATTCGAGTTGCAAGTTACCGGGTGCTTGTTGCTAGGTGTTTAAAAAAGGAAAAACAGGCAGATACGTGATTAAAATTGAGATTCAGAAATTCCTGGAATTATCAGAGAATTTTCCTGTTATTGATGTGCGGTCGCCATCGGAGCATATTTATGGTCATATCCCCGGTGCGATCAATATCCCTTTGTTTGATGATCATGAGCGTGAGGTTGTCGGAACAGAATATAAGAATGCAGGCCGGGTAAAGGCAATTCTTAAAGGTTTGGAGCTTGCAGGTCCGTCACTGTATAAAAAGCTTACTGAAGCCTTAAAGTCAGCAAAGACCGGGAAATTGCTTGTTCATTGCTGGCGGGGAGGTATGAGATCAGAAGCTATGGCCTGGCTCTTTTCAATCGGGGGTATAGATACAGAAATTCTTGAAGGTGGCTATAAATCTTACCGTAATCATATACTTTCAGTACTTTCACAACAACGCAGGATGATAATACTCGGAGGAATGACCGGAAGCGGTAAGACCCATATATTAAAGTACATTAAAAACAATGGTCACCAGGTAATTGATCTTGAAGGTATTGCAAATCATAAAGGATCAGCATTCGGGGCACTCGGCCAGCCACCACAGCCGTCATCGGAACACTTTGCAAACCTTCTGTATGATGAATGGCGCCACCTTGATGAAAACATGCCCGTATGGCTTGAAGATGAAAGCAGGAATATCGGAAATGTTTTCATGCCTGATACTTTCTACGGTAATATGCTCGATTCACCGGCGATTATCCTCCTGATGGATATTAAAACGAGATTACCGGAACTTTTAAAAGAATATTCGGTATATCCTCCCGGGATAATTAAGGAATCAATTATGAAAATAAGGAAACGTCTGGGCGGCGAGGAGACTGCCTCGGCAATACGGGCTGTTGATTCCGGTGATTTTGCAAAAGCAATTGAAATTATATTGGGCTATTACGACAGAGCATATCTTTTCGGAATAAAGCGGCGGAAGCCGGAAAGAATCGTTTATGTGGATGCGGATACCGGAAATATCGAAAAAAATGCCGGGAAAGTACTTGAAGCAGCAAATAAGATAAAGTGGTAAAACAGATTTAATTACTGGCTTTTAATATCTGATTCATCTATCCATTTATAAACTTTATCCGATCGCCGGAGAAACTCATTTATTTTCACTGAGCAGAATTCACCTTTCAGGGCTTTTTCAGTTTCCATAAGTTCGACTCTGATTTCACCGACATTATATTCAACCACTCCGGTTGTTGGACCGGTAATAAGAAGAACATCTCCTCTGCTGAGATCTCCGTTCTCGAGTTTTATTTCCGC
>DNOQ01000336.1:0-7953 GCA_003501665.1 Bacteroidales bacterium
ACTACCTGAAGTTCCGTCATTCCCGGCCTGATCTCATCCAGTATTGCTTCAATAGCCAGTTCGGAAATCTGGTAAGCTTTACGCATGCAATCCAGTTCGTTTTCACTTTTGACAAATCGCAGAGGGAGCAATGTGTGGTCAGCTTTAATAAGTTCAACATCAGGGAATTGTTTTTTTAGTGACATATATACCGGAAGGGTTGTTATTGCCCATCCTACAATGCCAAGCTTTCCGATCTTCCCATCGGGAGCATATTTTGATACTATGTCTTTATAAGTTGCAAATTTCATTCCGGGGCATTCAGGTTCAGCTGATTCACGGTATTCGATCATTTTTTCGATATTCTTAAATACACTTCGCTGGGCTCCGTAAATATCGCTCTCCGGTCCTACGAGCAAGACAGATTCACCTGAGGCAGGGACAAATATTGCGGCCGATTCAAAAACAGGCCAATACTCACTGAGATACCTGACATTTGCCATATCAGATTCGGTAGCGTGGACAAGACAGGCATCAAGTCCGGTTGATTTGATATTGGCCTGGAATTTTGCAATTCGATCATAAAATTCCTGTTTTGGGATTGTTGTTGTATTCATTGTCTGTAGTTGTTTGTTTTTATTGTATTTAATTTAGTCAAATTTACGCAAGAACTGTGAGTATTACTCGAACACCACCAGTGAATATCCGTTGCTTTCCGGAATTGTAACATTAACATATCCTTGTGATACCTTGAAGGGCAATGATTTCTTACCAGGAGCCAGGTATACTCTGCGGGGAAGTTTCCCGTCAATGCGAAGGGATATCTTCACATTATGAAGTTCCACCGCTTCCTCAATCATCTGGGTTTTCGGTCCCCTCATCTCAGGTACATATGATAATATGTGGACCATCTTCCTTCCAGGCTGTTCCGTTACAAATGCCCTTGCGAACGATGGCAGATTATCCGATTTAAAGAGCGGTTCAGGCAGAAAATCGTTCAGTACATTCGAGAATACCGTTCTAAATTCCACTGAAGCCTGTTGGCCGTATCCGGTGAAGATCCTGTGGCTGAAGTGGGCAACCTTACCGTTTACCGTAAGTGCAGGCTTATCAGTTACTTTATCTGGTGGAGTATAATAAAATGCATATTCCCCGTCCCAATGCTTGTTATAATATGGTTTTATAAGTTTTGCCTCAGCAGTTGTACCCGGGAGAGGTTCCATATCTATTCCGGGGGAATATAATGAAAGCGGCATATCGGGCATATTCAGATTATATTTACCGGTAACGGTAAAATATGCAGGATCAAACTCATTTTCACCAATGTACCTGACTCCCCATTCTTTTTCAAGAACAAATTTTTTCATTCCGGCATCGAGACCGGAACTGCCGGATGAAATAACAGGTTTCCCGGAAGCTATATGAGTTTTTACACGGCGGGCTATTTCATCGGTAAAGATTATATCATCGGGGATAACAAGTACACTATATTTGCTCCAGTCTGAATATTCGGTAACAACGTCGAATTGTTGCTTCAGCTCGCACAGCATTCTTACTGCTGCCCGAAGTTGTTTATCACTGCCTGCCTGTTCACGTATATTCCTGTTACCTTTGGGATACACTAAAGCAATGTCGGTAATATTTTTCGCATCGTCGGTCCAGGGATCGAGTGTCTGCAATTCCTTATATATTTTTTCAAGTCTGTCGAAGACAGCGGTTTCAAGATCTCCACGAGGATGGAAATGGCCGCCTACATCGGGACGCATCCCATTGGCAAGTCCGTAAAGCAGCTCAGATTTTATTGCAGCTTCGGGACGAAGGCTTCCAAAATCACCCCAGTCGTAGAAACGGGCGTTCATATTAAGGATCGGCATATCACCCAATGTTCTCATATAGTGAGAGAGCACAGGGAGATATTCATATCCCCAGGAGCCGGCAGGCAAACATTCGCACTCCAGATGAGTTCCAATTTCAATCTGGTCTTCAAAGCTTATACCATTGAAGTAAAGCAGGTAATTCGGGTTTATTGCCCTGACAGCCTTTGAGATATCCTGAGATAAACGGATTGCAGAAAAATTGGCGAATTTTACAACCTCTTCCCTGTTAGTCCAGTCAATCCCTTTCTCTTTCATCTCCCTGATACATGTGGGGCAAACGCATGGATAAGCTCCCAGGCAATCGATAAAGAAACCCGAAACGGGATAATTATACGCAATCTCTTTGATCATTGATATGAGGTGATCGCGATATGGCGTATTATAACACATGGTACGTACATACGGGGTGAAGCGGGGCTCCCGGTATTCACGCCCGTCGAAATAAAGAGTTGTCCAATCGCGATGCTGGAGTCCCTCTGCGCTGCTTATACCTCCATTCAGGTAAACTGTTAGTGCAATGTCTTTCCTTTTACAGGCATCGGCCAGTTTACCAATGAGATCATACTTCAGGGAAGGATGCTTGATGCCGATTTTGGTATCATAATAAGCCATACCCAGATTACATCTGGCATGAAATGTGAGATAATCGACACCACACCTCTTTATCCTGTCTGTAAAGGATTCAGCATCAAATGTTTCACCTACATCAGGGCATGCAGGCATGGTATGGTTGTCATAGAAAAGACTGTACCTTATTTTTGGCATTTCCTGAGGCCCTGATTTGGATGAAGACCCGGTCTGAGAAAATAATAAAAGAGGTACAAGAAGGCCGATCATTAAAAACAATGCTCTTTTCATAGATCAATTAATTTAATGTTATTATCAGGAAGACAAAATTTCACCATTATGGCAAATCAGTTGTTTAAAAAAATACTTCCAGCCGATCTTATATGATATCTTACACAAATCCGGAGTTGTTGATTGAATCTTTATTCTATGAATATTGTGCCAATTACCTCCTGTCATAATAAAATGACTCAGCCTGAATTCAAAGTTATGGAGATAAATATTATTTTTGTATAAGTATTTTATCTAAAAATAACACAAACTTAGCATGCTTCCTGTATTCCAGAAGATAGAAGCCAATATCAACCACTCTTTTTATGTAGAACATGTGAAGTTCAGGTATTTCCCAAATCCTCTTCAGTTCCATCCTGATGTTGAAATTCTATATGTGATACAAGGCACGGGGACACGTTTCGTCGGAGATTCAATTGACAAGTTCGGTCCGGGTGATGTTGTAATCATCGGTGAGAATATACCACATGTCTGGTATAGTGATGCAAAATATATAAACGGGAACAATGATCTTATCTCAGAGGTAATATTCGTACTGTTCAAAAAGGAGGTTTTCGGCGAGCAATTCTGGGACATGCCTGAATCAAAGGCTATTTACAAACTGATCCAGCTTTCTCAAAGAGGGATCAAGCTGACAGGCGAAACGCGAAGGGAGGTCGCAGCCAATATGATGTCGATATGCGAGGTAAAGGGATTTAAGCGCATAATCTTACTTATGTCAATTCTGGAAGCGATAGCTGAAAAAAAAGAGTTCCTGATCCTTGCCAATCCTGTTTTACAGAATTCAATCAACCACGCTGATTCGGAAAGGCTTAATAGGGTATACGAATATGTGGTCAGCAATCATGATCAGAAAATTTCACTCAAGCAAGCCGCTTCTTTAGCAAATCTCTCAGTACCTGCATTCTGTCGCTATTTTAAAAAACGAACCAATAAAACATTCATCCAGTTTCTGAATGAAATTAGAATTTCTTTTGCATGCACTCATCTTGTTGAAGAGGATCAGCCGATATCAAAAACAGGCTATAGATGCGGATATGACAATGTGTCATTCTTCATAAAACAATTTAAAAAGGTTACAGGATTCACTCCCCTGGGTTACAGGAAAAAATATTCAGTTTGATATGATGAGTTACACATCTGAATATGTGCCAGTTAAATGTATTAACATTATGTCCGGCTAAGGGCTGATAAACAGTAATATTGTTTTTCGTCGGACATAAGGTTTTTATTGATGATTGACTATAAACTAACCTGGACATCCATAGATTAAAAGTTGATAATATGTCCTGGTTCTACATCAGAAGATATAATGTCAATGTTTTCTGATGCTTTTTTCAGATTATAAACAGAACATGGGAATTCAAGTTCCAGTCTTATCATTTCTTCCGAGGCGGGTTCCAGCATCTGATCTTTTAATTTTATCAGAACAACTTTCCTGGGTGCAATGCAACTGATAAGATCAGGCAGATCGTAACCTTTAAGAACGCCCGCTATTCCCCATGAAAAATCAACTTCATAGGGGTGATGAGTGCCTCCTCCTTCCCGTTCTGTAAGACCGATCCTGTAAAACCTGTTCATAGCCACAGAGCTGTAGGATATCAGTGATCCGGAAAGTATGACATTTTTAATCGATTTGTCAAATGCTGCTGCGTGTATTAGAGGAAGACACATTTCATTTATTCCCAAAGCTCCGATCCCGGACGGGTCAATATCGTCGCGGGTTCCCATATAATGAGCTATCCTGCAGATATCCGCCGCCTGAATGCCAACAACGCTCCTTCCGATCAGGAGAGCTGTATAACCCGTGGCAAGATCCCGGGTTGCAGTGTTCTTTGTTTCTCCGGTGCCCAAAGGATCAACTGCGGCAACAATATATCCGTTTTTCACAAGTTGTTCTATTTTGCCGCCAGGCATCGCATCAATGTTTTTTCCGTCGGGATGGAGATAAATTATACCGTTATGCCTGCCTTTGTCATCATGCGGGATAAAAAGAAGCAATGGAATTACATAATCTCCTTCACCTTTTAATGCCAGCTTTTCGAAATGGTATCCGTCTCTCTGATACCGGCCGTTGATAAACGGGTCTGTATCTATATCCACAGGCTGAAGGAAACCTGAAATCTCCTTTGCCCTTATCTGAACTGACTGAAGATGTGAGGCCGGATCTTTTCTGGCTTTTTTAAGATCTTCAATAAGCTTTTCCGCTTCATCCTTATTGACATCGCTTATCATCCTTCCACCATACGATGTTGAAATCTGGCCTGTAGGTGTTACAGTGAGTTCTCCGGCAGACAGAATTTCAACGGGTTCCTCTTCAGGTGATCCCTTCAGGTTGAAATGTTTCATAAAGAATGCATAGATGGCTGTCCGTATTTTTGGTGTCATCCAGTGTTTCGAATCATCTTCAACGAGTTCAAGGTTGTCTTTCCCTCCAAGTGCTTCATAAGCTTTTAATGCTTCCATGAATGCTTCTCTTGCTCCCTGAAGTGACAGATATTCATCTCTCGATACAAAAGTCAGCAATGTGGGTTTCGGAGCCCTGACTTCAAGAAGATCCTCGAAAGTGATCCCCTCCGCAACTGCTCGGATGAATTCAGTCTCCGCATCCTGGGCTCCTTTTGTCTCGAGTTGTCTTCGTGAAGCAGTAGCCCAGCTGCAGGGGACCGATACTTTTATCCTGTCATCAAATGCAGCAAGATATGAGGATATTGTTCCTCCTCCCGAGAAACCTGTTACGCCTATCCTTTCGGGATCAACATATTTCAGTGTGAGCAGGTAGTCGATGGCTCTTATTCCGTCCTGGATGAAATACCTGGCTGCCGAAGATCCGGTCAGGAAACACTGGTTACCAAAATAGCAGTGCTCAATTACGGAATATCCAACTGAAGAAAAACCGATTTCCGGATCATGATATTGTACGTGCTCTCCCTGTCCGGGCGGATCAATGGCAAAGACGATCATACCTTTCTTTACAAGATTATGGATGATAGTCTGATAAAGCTCCGCCCTGAAGGAATCCTGGTTATGGCCTATTACATTCAGTATTGCCGGCGCCTTTCCTTTTATGCCATCAGGTACAAACAGGCATCCGGTGACATAAAATTCAGGCATTGACTCATAAATGATTTTCTCGATCCGGTAATCTTCTTTCCTGATAACCCCAGTAATTCTGGGATTCAGCGGAGTTTTCCGGGGAAAGGGACCGACCAGTTCATTTAATTTATTTTTTACCTGTACCTGTCGCATTTGCCAGTCAGCTCCATTTTTCAATCCGGCTATTTCTGTATCACGCAGTGCATAGTAGTGATCTGCCTGCCTTATCAGGTGGTTCATCAGAAGGCTTCCCGGGTTGTTCCATCTGATCCATTGAGTAAGAACATTCAGGTTTTCTTCACTTTCAGGAGGATTCTGTATATTTCTTACTTGTGCAGATGTATTTACTGCAAAAAAAGAGTGGAGAATGATAAAAATGAATAATAAGTTTTTCTTCACCTGTAACTGATTTAAAAAAATTTATCGCGATAATCAGGTTCCTGTTGGGTTTTGAGCCATTTATCGATGCAATCAGATAATTACTGATTGAGGAAGTAAATTTAAAAAATTAACTGAATTACTAAAAATCAGGGCTGTTCAAGGTAAAATTTTAAATAACCGGCAGATTCTGTACGATATTTAATGTGAGACTTTTTTTACTTTTGAATATTCCATGTTTGATGTTACTTGTATCCTTGTATCATCAGCACCTGTTAATGGTGAGATAATTTTAAACAGCCTGTTATGGATAAAACGGGAAATTACCGCTGGAGGATCGTTGCGCTGCTTTTTTTTGCCACGACAATTAATTATATCGACAGACAGGTTATCGGGATCCTGAAACCTTTCCGGAAGGTGTCTTATTTGCCAGGATATTTTCAATATTTGCTTTGGAATTTATTGTCATATGTTTGATTACTCCGGAATTGTTAAGGCCGGTTTATTTCTTCAATTCAGGTAAGATCACTTTTTTAAGGGCATACTCCGAAATCTGGTGGTTTGGAGCTGTTTCATCAATTACAAGGTAATAATGGTCTTTTACTCCCAATGATTCAAGCCGCTCTTTAACTGTCTGTTCGAAAAGTCGCATATCGGATGCATAATCCCGGTCGGGATCATGTTGTTTCTGACCGAAACAGCAATTATCGTTACGGTTAAGGATCTGTATTTGCTTGCGGCCTGTTCCAAAGGCTCCCATGACATAAAGGTCCGGGTAACCTGCAATATCGCGGTATAATTGCGGAATGAATTGTTCAATATCTCCGATTGATCCGCCCTTTCTGTAGTATAAGGGAATTGAGCCGGCAACATTAAAGCTGTATTTTATACGATCATCAAGGGCTGAGATAAGATTTGTCGTCCAGCCGCCTCCGGAAAGACCGACCATATCCACTCTTTTGTATTTGTTTTTCTCCAGAATATAATTCAGGCTGACGATGGTCGGATCGAGAAATAATCTTAATCCGTAAGTGGGAAGCGGATCAGGTATGCCGAGGTCGGTATTGATCACTTTACAGTGGTCAAACCTGAATCCCGGCCCTGCAGATTTGCTTACATGTGGCATGAATACCGCGAGAACATCATATCCTGCCTCAACCAGCCCTGTGATCGTTGCTTCCACCCTGCTCTGATGCGTTTCATCATCAATAAGTGTATAGCTGTGGCCGGGATTGAAGACAATAAGTCTCTTATTCCGGTGAACAGGTACGAAAAGGTATGAAAGATCTCTCAAAGATACTGATCCGGCAACCGGTATCTCAATCATATCAACCCGGGCAATCATTTTGTGAGGATGCAGAGGACTTTCCGTATTGGGAGTGAAAAGAACATCTGACCGTGTGGGCAGCCTGCTGTCATTCCAGATGGCGCGGATTATCTCAAGCCTTTTGTTAATGACATCCCCGGGTTTGGTGATCCGTATTTCCCTGTCATCACAAACCTGTGGCGTGCAATCAACAAGGGGAGCTGTATTTAGTTTATTATTAGTTAGTTGAATGTGAGAATTATTGCCCCTTTCCACCACAAAAGAACCTGATTTTTTCGGGGAATAACAATCCCTGATTACAACATTCCCTGAATTTTCAATAAAAATAACGGCTTCTGTTTCTTCTTCACAGTAAGCCCTCAGATCGGAGATCCTCGAATCTTTCACATCACTTAAAAAGATAGCCGGACGGTAATCGGATTCCATGTAAGAAAGGTC
>DNOQ01000336.1:7971-8234 GCA_003501665.1 Bacteroidales bacterium
CCTCCGCTGAAACTTAATCTTATATTATTGAGAGTGAGATCCCTGGCGGGGAAGGAGGGAATACCCGTAATTGAACAGCCGGTTTTACCGACATTTGTAGCCTGTATGTTACTGATCATAACATTGAACAGACTGCCCATTCCGGGTTTTTTCAGATCATTTTTTGCTTCCTGCCTGTTTGTATATGCTTTCGGATTGTTTTCCAGGAAAGGTCTTGCCCGGTTACCCAGCCTGATGAAGATTGCGCAACCAACAGTATGCAT
>DNOQ01000152.1:0-14694 GCA_003501665.1 Bacteroidales bacterium
AGGGAGAAATGCCTTAATCTGTGGATCGTTTCCGATAATATCCGTAAGGGTGCAGCAACAAATGCCATCCAGATCGCGGAGTATATGATGGAGAAGAAATTATACTAATTGATCGTGAAGGGCTAATTCCCGAGATACTTTATTGCATATTTCAGAGTAGTGTCAATCTGTTGCCATACAGGGTAGAAGCCTTTACTATCGAGGATATTTCGTGCTATATAAGCCTTGATCTGTGTATGTATAACCCTGCCGGATGTTTTCAGACCTTCCGGATCAGTTTTTATGGTTGTTTCGTATGGAGATGTTGAACCTGCCGGCTGTGCTGATCTGAAATTGCCGGCGGCAATGAATTTTACCAACTGATCCAGCAAACCCTGTTTGTCGAGGTATTTTTCCAGTTCCCCGGCCTCAGTGTACTTTTTAAGTGCTTCCCGGTTCTTTTCTGTATATTTTAATGCAAACTGGTAAATATAAGGCCTCACCATAAGGAAATATGGAGATATTTCAGAAGTATCGACCGGAATAAACTTGTCAGGCATTATTCCACCTCCTCCATAAACTGTTCTTCCTCCGGGTGTGGTAAATCTGAGGGATTCGGAAAAATGAATACTGTCGGATTCACCAAATTCTCCCCTGTCATATCTGGAATTCAGATCATCAAAATAATCTTTAAATCCCTCTGAATAGGGTTTCTGGATTGATCTGCCCGTAGGGGTATAATATCTTGCTATCGTAAGTCTCATTCCCGATCCGTCGGCAAACGGAATTGGTTCCTGTACCAGTCCTTTCCCGAATGAACGTCTTCCTATTATTGTACCGCGGTCATTATCCTGGATAGCCCCGGCCAGTATCTCGCTGGCTGATGCACTCCATTCATCAATCAGAATGACGAGGTCGCCCGATTCAAATTCTCCCTTACCTGTCGCCCTGGCTTCATTTCTGGGCTGGTTACGCCCCATGGTATATACGATAAGCTGGCCCTGTTTCAGGAACTGATTGGCTATCTGAACCGCATCTTCCATAATACCGCCGGAATTACCACGGAGATCTACAATCAGTTTTGTCATACCTTTACTTCTGAGCTCTTTCAGACCCTTCATGAATTCGTCGAAAGTGGTTATGGCAAAATTGTTGATCTTGATATATCCTGTATTTTCATTCACCATATATGCCACATCCACACTGTAGATGGGGATTTTGTCGCGGATAATATTGAAGGACAGAAGGTCATTATACCCTTTCCGGAGTATCTTCACCCTGACAACGCTTCCTTTGGGCCCTTTCAGCATTCCCATAACATCTTCATCGCTTATCCCCTTCCCTGCTACAAGAGAATCATTAACATATAATATTTTATCCCCGGACTGAAGCCCGAGCTTCTCTGAAGGACCGCCCGGGATTGTGCTTATAATCAGTATTGTGTCGGTAAGCATATTGAAAGATATGCCTATACCTTCAAAATTACCCTGAAGTGATTCGTTTGCCCTTACAAGATCTTTTGCAGGTATGTATACCGAATGAGGATCAAGCTTTTTAAGAATTGCAGGAATGGCAGCTTCAACTAGTTCGCTATTGTTCACCGAATCGACATAATTCCGTTCAATGATATTCAGAATAGTGCTCAACTTATCATTTCTTGGACGTATACCGGGAATCTGAGACGGATTACTCTTGCGCGGAAGAATAATTCCGACCATAATCCCCACTACCAAAGCAATCGCCAGAATCAGGGGCAGAAATATACTCCACTTTGTGTTATTGTTGCTCATAGACATCATTTTCAGAATCAATATATACCAGCTCTGTTCCGGCACGTTTCAGAAGATCGAGTCCGTCAGTTATACGGTATTTGTTGCAATAAACAACTCTCTTTATTCCCGACTGTATTATAAGCTTTGCACACTCCATACATGGTGAGGTAGTAACATAAAGAGTGGCATTTTCACTGGAATTGTTTGATTTTGCCACCTTCGTAATAGCATTGGCCTCGGCATGAAGGACATACGGTTTTGTCACATCGTGTTCATCTTCACAAACATTCTCAAACCCGGCAGGAGTGCCGTTATAACCATCGGAAATGATCATTTTCCCCTTCACTATCAGAGCGCCTACTTTACGACGTATGCAATAGGAATTTTCAGCCCATATAAGGGCCATTTCAAGATAACGCTTATCGAATGCTGCCTGCTTATCGCCATAAGGCTTAATGCAATCCTGGCCTCCCATATTGAAATGCTCTGCTATCAGAAATTCACAAATTTACATATTTAAAAACGTTTAAACTGAATGTTATGAAAATTTTTAAGTTGAATATTAACAACATTTAACGCTCCGTCCTTATTTTTGTTACATGACCACTTTTGCAGCAAAAAGTACCCTGAATACAATGTTTATAAGAAAAATGTTCCGAAATTTATACCCGGGATAACCGGTATTTTCGAAAAATAATCAATTACCCGGAATCCTGAAACTGCGACTTATTTCAATCACCTAAAATCAGGCATTATGTTATTCAAACTTCTTCTCCTGGCAATATTCGGTCTGGCAATGGCTCATTTTGAAGGAGTTGTCGTTGTTTATCTGCGAAAGGTTCTTGGTTTACTTGATCCCGATTCAAACAAAGAATCATTAAAGGAATTCCCCAAAAGGTACCTCCATATTGAAATGACGCGCGAAGCGGCGACCATCATAATGCTTGTTGTAATAGCTGTTCTTACCGGAACAACGTGGATGGAAAGGGGTATCTTCTTCCTCTGGACATTTGCATTCTGGGATCTCTTTTATTATGTATCCCTTTATATCCTCATAAAATGGCCTCAGAATCTCAAAACAATTGATGTACTGTTTTTAATACCTAAACCATGGATAGCACCAGTATGGTTACCTGTTGGTATTTCATCACTTACAATAATTACAATAGCCTTGTTATACTTGCTCAGGATAATATGAGCATTCCTTCATCATATTTAGCCAATTGTTAATCCATTATTTCTGATTGTTAGCAAAAAGTTTTAGAGATTTTTGGTATAACTGCTAATATTTTTCATTTTTACAACGTATAAGACATAAGGTTATCTGAAATAAATTAAGATATAACCTTATGAATGGTAGCATGAGGATACTAATTTGTGAAGACAACAAGCTGGCGCTAAAGACAATTTCTGTTGTTCTCGAAAGGGAGGGATTTGAACCTGTAACTGCTGATAACGGAACTGATGCCATTACACTGCTGAAGAATAATCTTTATGATATGGTTATTGTAGATATACATCTTCCTTATCATAGCGGCCTTGAACTTGTGGAATACCTGCGTTCTGATCTTAAATTAAAAACACCTGTACTTATTGTCTCCGCATTCAGCGATCCTCAGATGCAGCGCCAGGCGGCTGAATTAGGAATTGACGGTTATATTGTGAAGCCGTTTAATCCCACTGAACTGATAAATAAAATAAGGACGATCCTAAAAAATTAAGTTATGAACAGATGTTTTATTCTGTTTATTGCCGGATTGGTTTTAACAGGATTATTGACTGACAAGCCGGTATTTTCCCAACAGGTTATTGATCCTGAGGCAGAATACATGAGGATAAGATCTATAGCATTTGATGGTGATTACTCAACTGCCGCTGCCGAAGCCCGTAAACTTGTCAATACTTATCCTTCTTATGGTGATGCCCGTATCCTTCTTGCCAGGGTACTTGCCTGGCAAAAAGAGTTCACACAGGCAGCCGCTGTAATTGATACATTACTTGCCACCGATCCCGTCAATGCTGATGCACTTGCTGTCCGCAGGGATATTTCTCTCTGGTCGAAAGAAAATTCACCGGTGGCAACAGATATCAGAGCCGGATATAGTTTCGACAGATTCACAGAACCGTATAACAGGTGCTGGCGGGTGTTTAAAGCCGGTGCGGGACATAAATTCAAATGGGGGCCGGCTGCAGCCGGTATTAATATTGGTAACATTAATATTGATCAGGTAACAGCCACGGAGGTTCAGTTTGAAGCAGAAGCCTGGCCCAAACTATCAGATAAGAACTATGCGTACCTCTATTATGCTTTCAGTCCTGGTAAATATTTCCCCGGTCACAGGGCAGCTGTTGAACTATGGCAAATAGTGCCCAAAGGCTGGGCACTTTCAGCAGGCATGAATTATTACCATTTTGACCGTAATATATTTATATCAAGCCTGTCGGTTGAAAAATATGTCAGCAGATTCTGGTTCTCCCTCAAAGGTTACTTACACTTTAAGGATGAAAGTACAAGACCTGCCCTCTATTTCAATGGAAGAAGATATTTCAATGATACCGATTATCTTCAGTTAACACTTGGAACCGGAACAGCTCCTGACGAACCTATAGACATTCAGACAGACATTGAACGTTTCAGTGCCAAGAGCATCAGGCTGGCTTATTATGGCTTTGTAACAAAAAAACTGGCCATCCGTATAGGAGCAGGGTATTCCAATGAAGAATTTGCTGAGGGTGACTGGAGAAACAGGTTCGAAGGCCATATTAATTTCATTTATGCAATAAAGATGAAATAGTATAGTGGTGAAATTTGTTCTTCTGATAATATTAACATTGTTTACGGCAAAGGAGACCATTGCCGGCCAGGCCGTAACAGTCAGAGTTGATTCCATGGCTGTTGCAGAAAGTTCTTATTTTGCCGAACCTCCTTCTGTAACCGTTATCCCTGTCGATTTTGAGATCAATGAGACAAATGTCAAAGGATTTATTACTTCACTTAAGGACAATTTCCCGGTTCAGCTTGGCGCCTTCAGGATGAAATACAATGCTGAAGCTTTCCTGACAGAAGTCAGAAAACATATCGACAGGAATGCTGTGATGTTCACTGAAGATAATTTATATAAAGTACGTATATCCCGTAGCCCTGAACCCGCAGAGGCTGAATCACAAGATATTGTTGAAACAGACAACCTGCCGGCAGCCAGGGTCAATGAGAATAATTCAATAACCAATGATACCTTAATAGCTGCTGAAAGTTATGACGATAAGCCAGGTGCAAAACCGGCGGCCACTGTTCAGGTAATGGAATCTGCAACATTAAACAGAGGATCTGCAGGGGAACTGATCATTGGCAATAATAATCCATGGTTAAAAAGGATAACCTATTTCGGCAAATCGCTTGCCCTGATAAATGCACTGATTATAACCATTGTGATCTGTATCGTATCGATGATACTTCTTCTGATATTCATTCTTCTGAACAGGACACGGATGGAAAAAAGGGAAAAGCTTCATCAGTATCTCATGGAGAGATATCAGGAACTGATAATAAATTACCTTTTCGGCAATGCCACACCTGATGATTTCCGGCCAATTGCATCAGATACTTACCGGAGGCAGGTACTTATCGATCAGATGATTGATGTAAGTATCAACCTTAAGGGTGATGAGGCAAAAAAGCTTCTCGGGCTTTACAAACATCTGGGCCTTGACAGGGATTCAATAGAAAGAGCCCGCGATCACCGCTGGCATAAAAAAATCAAAGGATTCCGCGAACTGGCTTTCATGAATATCAAAGATGCCAATGATTCTATTTATAAAGCCCTTAATTCATCTAATGAGATACTCAGGATGGAAGCCCAGATCGCCCTTGTAAGGCTTGGCGATGATAACGCGTTTGATTTTCTTTCACATCTTGAGAGACCCTTTTCTCTCTGGGAACAGATCTCACTTCATGAACTTATTGTTCAGCATAATCTTCCGGTACCGCAATTCAGACAATGGCTGAACTCCAAAAATACAACAGTTGTTATGTTTGCCCTCCGGATGATCAGGGAATTTAAACAGACTGAAGCGGAAGAAGCTGTACATGATACACTGATGCATCCCGATCCTTCGGTGAAACAGCTTGCAATCCAGGTTGCAGGGGATATGAACATGCGTTCGACACTCGAAACAATGAAACACATGTACAAATTCCAGGATTACAATGTTTGTCTCGAAATAATCAGGTCGATGGGAAAAATGCCCGACCTTTCCATGCTCGGATTCCTGAAACTTGTACTTGACAAGGAAGATGACGTACAGCTCCAGATCGAAGCTACCAAAGCAATCGAGAATAACGGTGAGGAAGGCGTCAGGGCTCTCGTGAAAATAATGAAATCGGAATATAAAAACTATAATATCATCGTCAGGCATGTGCTTGACCGGAGAATATTCTAAAAGCCATGGGGTTTATTTTCGGACATATAATATTCATTCTTACCCTGATAATTTTCGGGTCATATCTTTTATTGGGAATATTTTCTGCTATTGCCCTCAGGAAATATCTGCGAAAGAACAGCTATGTAAACTATAACTCACTTGTTCTGTCGCCTCTGAGCCCTAAAATCTCGATAATTGCACCGGCATTCAATGAAAGCAAGACCATAATAGATAATGTAAGGACGCTTCTGTCGCTCTATTACAATAATTTTGAGGTGATTCTGGTAAATGATGGTTCAACCGACAATACATTCGGAAAGGTGGAAGAGGCATTTGAACTTGAAAAGGTTAATTATTATTTCGATTACCGGATCCCGTGTGAGAGAATAAAAGGTGTGTATAAATCAAAAAATCCTTCCTTCAACAGGCTTACTGTAATTGACAAGAACAATGGAGGCAAGGCCGACTCGCTTAATGCCGGAATAAATATCTGTAAAAGCAGTCTGTTTGTTTCGATTGATGCAGATTCAATTATTGAAGCAGATTCAATTCTCAAGCTTGTAAAACCATTTCTTGAAGAGAAAGACCGGAAGGTTATAGGTACCGGGGGAGTCATAAGAATAATAAATTCATGTGATACTGAGCTCGGTCATATACGTGAGATCCATGTGCCGAAACAGATTCTACCCCGCCTCCAGGTACTCGATTATACCCGTGCATTTCTTCTGGGAAGAATGGCATGGAGCCAGCTTGACGGATTAATGCTTATCTCAGGGGCAATGGGTATTTTCGATCGTGAAACAGTTATCAAAGCCGGAGGATACAGTACAAAGACCGTGGGAGAAGACATGGAGCTTGTATTGAGAATGAGACGCTATATGGCTGAAAATGATGCTAAATACGAAGTAACATATATTCCTGATCCCCTTTGCTGGACCGAGGTCCCGTCCGATCTTAAATCTCTCCGGAAACAGAGAACCCGGTGGACCAGGGGCCTTGTCGAATCCCTGAGAACACACCGTAAATTATTCCTTAATCCAAGATTCCATAAGCTTGGAATGCTGGGGTATCCTTACTGGTTATTCTTCGAATGGCTCGCTCCTCTGATTGCTTTCGGCGGATTCATATATACAATTTTCCTGATTCTTACAAGTGGTATAAACTGGCCGTTTTATCTGCTTCTGTTCACTTTTGTCTATTCATTTGCCGTTCTTCTTACAACCTGGGCTATTCTCTTTGAAGAGATAACCTTCCATAAATACAGGAGAAAAAGAGATGTTTTCAGGCTTATTGCCACCGCTTTCGTGGAACCTTTCTTTTATCCGGTCCATACATATTTTGCAGTGAGAGGTAATATTGAAGCATTAAGGGGCAAAAAAGGATGGGGCAAAGCAGAAAGAAGCGGGTTTGATAAAAAGAAAATACGGGTCAGGCAGCCGTCGGTACGTCAGTCGGCAAATATGGCAAAATCGGCAAGTCCTGCCTCTACAATCTGAAGTGATTTTTTCTCGCGGGGAACAGTTTCCGGGACCACCAGCCACTTATCCCAGAGATAACGGCTTGTGCCTGAAGTTACGCTTCCTTCATAATATACTGATATTGCTATCCCGTCAGAAACGGCTGTTGAAATCTTATATGATCGTCCCCCGTCGTATGAGGTTGCCCCGTTAACAACTTTTCTCTGTGTGGGATCATAGAAATGGAGCATCGTCCATGGAATCCGAACTTTAAGCTTGTTCCCGTTCCAGGCTGCGACCGTAAGCTTGCCGGAAGTAAAACCGGATCCGTTCTCAACCGCAATCCGTCCGATCCTTTGTTCCGTGAGAGAAAAGCCGTCATTGATCCATTCCATTATCTTCCACGGAGCTCCGTCGCTGACTATGCTCTTATATTTCTGAACAGCAGGATCTGAAAAATTAAATCTCGGGGTAAATCCTTTCATATTATATGCCTCCGTCACATAATAGGATGCCGAATCTTCTCCGGTAACGAATATAAGCAGGAATTCCGACCGGTTGTTAAGGATCCTGCCGTTTGGAAGTCTTGATTCGCCGATATCTGACAAATAGGTATCGAATGCAACCATTACCGTATCGCCGCCGGAGAGATTTTTATCCAGTTCAATATTCAGATGAAAGTAATCATTGCTGTGAGTTGCTTCCATTTTTGATATATGGCCCGATTTTCTTTCTTTTTTGTAAGCAATAAAAGAAGGAATTTCTTTTTGTTCAAATGTAATCAGTCCGAAGTTTTGTTCCGGTGATGTCAGGTTATGCCAGAGCTGACGGGTCGGGATGAACAGACTGTTGGAATCGAGGCCGTATGCCTCGAGATATGATACTATCCAGGTCGGCTTAAACCATTCATCCATCCATGAGAAGATGAAACCGCCTGCGCAGCCGGCATCAAATATATTGTGCAACATACGGAGATTCCTTTCTCCCTGCTGATATTCGGAGTATCCTCCATGATGCATGTTACTGTATGACTGATGAGCGCTGCCCCAGCTCGAAGGAACACCGAATTCCCCGATCACAAGAGGGATATCGCCATAATGGTTTTTCAGATCAGTAAGATAACCCAGATAACTGTCCGGACCATAACTGTCTGAATAAGTGCGGTAAGAGGGTTGTTCGCTTATAAAATTGGGGTAGTAGGGATAAGCATGATAGCAGGCAAAGATCCCTGCCCGGAGATTCTGCCGGTTAATTTTTGTGATATCATACGTAGCCTTATCCTCATCGGTATAGATTTCCGTTTGATGATTCAGGGGATCAAGTGTCGGCCAGCTTGATATACTGACAGGTCTGCTGACCGAATAATTCTGATATTCATACGTTACGGTCTCATCGAGCATCCGCGTTACGAAAACCTCACTTGCTGTAGCTCCGGTAATACTCAACTGATTCCCGGTAAAGGAGGTCATAGAAGGATGCAGCTTGTTTGTTGTATCGACTTCCTGAGGCATAATTTCCCTGCCAATTACAAACCCGGCTGTCCATCTTGAAATATCTGTCCGGTAACTGCCGTAAGCCCGTCCAAGTCTGAAAGCAATTTCTTTCCCCCCGTGAATACAGTCTATTACTTCCCGGATTTCATTCCTGAAGGCAGTTGTACGCAGAGTAAGGTCATATTCGGAAGTTACTGATCCATCCTCAATTTCACCAAGCCATATCCCCTGGAAAAGCAGAAGAGGTTTGCCGGGGTTCCTGAAATTATAATTGGCCAGCTTTTCATAAAATACAGGAGGATGAAGAGTATAGACCCTTATGCTGTTAAACCCCGCCTCAGCCATACGGTTGATCCAGTTTTCATACATCCTGCCGGTAATTGCATAAGCTATTTCACCCGGGAAAGTTCCCGGAGGTGATGATCCAAGGTTTATTCCCTTTAAATTGAGAGGTCTGTACTCTGATCCCGTATGCATTGCCACAAATTCATCCTGGGTTCTGAACGGGATCGCCCGGGATGCACAGATCTCAAAATTAATTGTGGTATCCCTGCTGATAGTGATATCCGTCAGTCTTACCGGATAATAATTTTTGCAGGTGACAGTGGTAATGACCGGGATCCTGTAGGAACCGGTTCCAGACGATGACGTAACCGGGATCTGTACCTGTTCAAGGGTTGTAACAGCAGAAGCCGATGTTTCCGAAGAATATTTCAACAACCTTCCCGACCACGATTTGCCCCTGAATGAAATTGTATAAATATATAAACCCTGTCTTGCAGGAGCCCCATTATCGGTTCTTCCATCCCATACTATCTGATAACTGCCGGCTTCAACACCCGGAAAATAAAATTCCCTGATTTTCTGACCCGAAAGGTTGTAGATCATAAGGCGGATATCTCCTGAACTGTTAATAATGAAGGGAATATTTATTGAATGTAAAAAAGGATTCGGATAAGGGATACCCTGCTCAAGAAGATCCGGAACGGGTCCGTAGATACCGTATACTCTGATTGAATACCTTCCGTCAGAACCGCTCAAAGAAGCAAATTCGGCACTTCCGGCAACCATCGAGACTTTTGCATCAGGCACCGCCCTGCCCGAATTATCTGTAACCGTTCCCGTTATATAATAATCTCCGGCAATTAAAGTGCCTGCAGCAATCATAATTGCCACTGCGGTAATAAATAATTTCAGAAAAGGAAAAAAAAGGTCAGCAACTTCTGATTTCAGGGATCTGTTCAAAATCTTCAATTTACGATCCAAATTTAGTAAAAAGATGCATAAAACCATCCATCTGTGAATGTTATGTTAAGAACCTTTCAATTTTGAATCAGTTTTCTAACTTTGTCTGTTACAGAGATAAAATTTTAAATGAATATAAGGTACCGGCATATAAGGAAAAAAGATAACCGTGAAATTGCAGAATTAATACGATCAGTATTCAGGGAATTCGGTATTGCCAGGCCGGGAACTGTATATTTCGATCCGACAACTGATGACCTCTTTAACCTGTTCAGGAAACCACGGTCGGTTTACTGGATTGCTGAAGAGGAAGGGAAAATAAATAGGTGGTTGTGGCATATATCCGACACCTGATCTGCCTGAGGGATGTGCAGAACTTGTAAAGCTTTACCTTCATCCTTCAAAGCGGGGGTTTGGTATCGGCCGGGAACTGATGAAAAAAAGCCTTGGATCAGCGAAACGCATGGGCTACACTGAAGTGTATCTTGAATCACTTCCGGAACTGAACAAAGCCATCAGCCTTTATGAGAAATCAGGATTTAAATTTATCCCCGGCCCCCTTGGTAATTCAGGTCATTTCGGTTGCGATATCTGGATGCTTAAGCACCTTTAAGTTCATGTTCCATATTTTTTTTTAAATTGCAATTAAAAACCGTATGGGATTCCTTAAGAAGCTTGCCCCCCCGGACAACTGGAAACTTCCTGTAATACTGATCCTCGCATTCTTCACGGGAATAGCACTTTTCGCCTTTCATATTTCAAATGCCTCATCATATCTTGCCGACAAACCCGCCACCTGTGTGAACTGTCATATCATGGCGCCTCAGTATGCAACATGGTATCACAGTTCTCACCGCGAAAAAACAAACTGCAATGATTGTCACGTGCCTCATAACAATATTTTCGCTAAATATTTCTTCAAGGTGAAAGACGGGTTGCGGCATGCAACAATATTCACACTCCGGAAAGAGCCACAGGTTATATTCATCAGGGAAGATGGCAAACAAGTAGTTCACCGGAATTGTATCAGGTGCCACTCTGAACTTCTTACCGACAGCAAATTACTTGCCCGGGGCAATGAATTACATACATTGCGGATGGACCGGAATTGCGGAGAGTGCCACAGGGAAACTCCACACGGAAGAGTGAACAGCCTTTCCAGTGTACCATGGGCCCGCGTACCGTTGCCTGGCACCGTTGTTCCAGGCTGGCTTAATAATATGTTGAAAAAAGATGAATAATACCAGATTATCATGAAAACGATACAGGATTTACTCAGGGAGAAACCCTGGCTGGGATGGATAATATTCACTGCAACTGTTCTGATTGTATTCCTGCTCGGGATGCTTGCATCATCTATTATGGAACGACGCGCGGAAGCGGTTTTCGCATATACCCCGCGGGTAACCTTTCCCGAATTCGAACCGCGTAATTCGGTATGGGGTGAATTATTTCCCCGCCAATATGATTCATATATAAGTACCTCCGATACAACATTCAGAAGTAAGTATAATGGAAGCGCCATGGTTGATATGCTGGAAGAATCTCCCGGTATGGCAATCCTGTGGGCTGGATATCTGTTTTCGAGAGATTACAAACAGGGAAGAGGACATTATTATGCCGTTGAAGATATAGTTAATACCTTAAGGACTGGTGCTCCCGGAAAAGGAACATCCAGCCCGCAGCCTAACACCTGCTGGACCTGCAAGAGTCCCGATGTGCCCAGGATGATTAATAAAACCGGAGTTACTGAATTCTACAGGGGAACATGGGACACAAAAGGAAGCGAAATAATAAATCCGATAGGGTGTGCCGACTGCCATGATGCAAAAACCATGAATCTCAGGATCTCGCGTCCGGCTCTTATTGAGGCTTTTCAATCCATGGGAAAAGATATTTCCAGATCAACTCACCAGGAAATGAGAAGCCTTGTCTGTGCACAATGCCATGTCGAATACTATTTTAACAAGAACATGACTGAGGGGGTCCAGTATCTGGTTTTCCCGTGGAAGAACGGAACCACCCTGGAAGAGATGGAAGAATATTATGACAATATAGAATTTTCAGACTGGACGCATAGTCTCAGCCGGGCGCCGATGCTGAAAGCCCAGCATCCCGATTATGAGGTTTACCTCACCGGAACACATGCATCACGAGGTATCTCCTGTGCCGATTGCCATATGCCCTTTATCAGTGAAGGAGGACAGAAATTTACAAATCACCACCTTCAGAGCCCTCTTAACAATATTTCAGCTTCATGCCAGGTATGTCATCGTGAAGAGACAGCAAAACTTATTCAGGACGTTTACACCAGGCAGGATAAGATACTGGAAAACAGGAACATTCTTGAAACACTCCTGGTCAGGTGCCATGTTGAAGCAAAGCGTGCATGGGACAGGGGAGCATCAGAAGCTCAGATGAAAGATATTCTTTCCGATATCAGAAAGGCACAGTGGAGATGGGATTTTTCGGCTGCAGGACATGGAAATTCATTTCACTCACCGGTCGAAACCGGAAGGATCATTGCNNAAGGTACAGGATGCAAGGGTCAGGTTAGCACGGTTAATGGCAGACCTTGGAGAGAACAGGGAGATCTCCTATCCTGATATATCAATAAAAGCTAAAGCCCAGGATTATATCGGACTCGATATGAAGAAACTTAATGATGAAAAGAAAATATTCCTTGAGAGTGTCGCTCCGCAATGGACAAACACCGGGAAAGAAAGGGAGAAAAGCTATTAATGAATTCAAGTTGCTGGTTGCTGGTTACTGGTTGCTGGTTGCTGGTTGCTGGTTGCTGGTTACTGGTTGCTGGTTGCTGGTTACTGGTTGCTGGTTGCTGGTTGCTGGTTAGCTGTCAACTTAAAATAATATATAGAGTCATAAATTAAATAATAAACGGAAATGAATAAATCAAAAAACGAATTTATGGGAGTGCAGCATACACCTGGTTGTTCCTGCTGTGGAGGACATTATGACGAGGCGGCAAACGATATGACGCGTCGCAAGTTTATGAAAGTAGCCGGAACCGGAGCTCTGGGAGCGGTTACCCTGCCGGGAATATCATGGGCCGCGCTCGTTGCTGAACAAAAAGGCGAAAGAATTCAACCCCAACGACGGAAGCTGGTAGTCAAGCCGGTTTTAACATGCGAAGTACCTGTCCGCAGAAATCAGACAAGCTGGAGATCCTGGGGCGGCATACAGACTGATAGAGATGTAATTGCAGAAATTGCACGGATAAATGAAGAATTAAAAGCCCTCGCTTCACGTGCAGACTTTCCGGTCAGCTTTCTTCCAATCGCCGGCGTAAGGAAAAAAGAGGATCTTGACAACATGGATGATATGGGATCTGCCGATCTGATCCTGGTTTATGCTGCGGGTGGCAGTCAGAATATCTTCGATACCATTCATAAAACAGGAAAAGATATGATTTTCTTTTGCCGGCATAAATCGGGACCTGTTTATCTCTGGTATGAGATCATCAGCCCCCGATATCTTCGTCAGCATACTGATGCACTGGCTTTGAAGGGAATTGATGAAAATGATGTGGTTATCGACAGTCAGGATGAGCTTCTCTGGAGGCTCAGGGCAATGTGCGGCCTGAAAAATACCGTTGGCTCCAAAATACTTGCAATCGGGGGTGCCGGAGCATGGTCACAACCTCTGGAATTTACCATGAAAATGGTACAGAGTAAATATAAGCTTGATGTTCAGAATATCACGTATGAGGAACTGGGAAAACTCATAACTGAAGCCAGAGCTGACAAATCAGTAGTTGCCATGGCAAAGACCCGTAGCGATAAATATCTTCAGGATTCGGGAATCAGCCTTGAAACGGACAGGAAATATGTTGAGAATTGCTTTGTCCTTGAAGAGATCCTGGTAAGACTGATGGAAAAACACAATTGCAGGGCAATTACAATAAATCACTGTATGGGTACCATCATGCCGCTTTCGGAAACAACTGCCTGCCTGACACTCAGCCTGCTTAACGATGCAGGATACCTGGCATTCTGTGAGTCCGATTTTGTTGTTGTTCCTGCCGGAATATTAATGGCGAATATTGCAGGCAGGCCTTCATTCCTGAATGATCCTACCTATCCGCACGATAATATAATCACTTTAGCCCACTGTACGGCGCCCCGNNCAGGTGGTGACCAATATTATGCCCGATTTCGGTTTCAACCGCAATGTGGGATTATCAGGTAAAATAGTAAGTAACCCCTTCATGGATATATGCCGCTCACAGATCGATGTTAGTTTTGAATGCGACAGCAGGAAGGTGGCTGAACGGATGCCGGGCTTCCACTGGATAACGGTTTATGG
>DNOQ01000152.1:14699-14853 GCA_003501665.1 Bacteroidales bacterium
GATAGGATTTGAAAACCTGGGGTGATATTCCGGATTAAATGAAAAACGAATGGTAGCAACGCTATGCATGGCGTTGCTACCTACCATTTAATCATTTTTTTCGTCAATGTCCCTTCCCCGGTTTTTATTTCGATGATATATATCCCGGCATCCA
>DNOQ01000071.1:0-3455 GCA_003501665.1 Bacteroidales bacterium
GATTTTTATTTCCGGATTTTCCCGTTCGTCTATGAAAATATAGATCACTTCAAAATTGAAACAATCTACCTTCCCGGAGAGTTTGTGGGGGGTAACATCATCAAACCGATGCAGGAGCGTCTGATAGTCAAAGATAGCAGCTCCTTAGGCTTCGATATGTTAATACCTGAAGGGGGTATAGAACTATACGGCGGTAAAGGAATTCTCTATGACAGTATAAGTATGAGCAGCAAGGGTCTCAGAGGAAAGGGAAGAGTAACTCATCTGACTGCCACAATAGTTACGGATGAGTTTAAATTCTTCCCCGATTCAGCTCTGGCACAGGCCTCTTTATTCAGAATGGACAGAGACACTATTGGCAGGTTTCCCATTCTCGACAGTAAAAATGTAGCATTAAAATGGCTTATAGAGAATGATGAAATGCAGGCGATCAACAGCAAAGGCAATAACTTCAAAATGTTTGATAACGGGACTGAGCTTGACGGAAGCCTGGCATTCTCACCCGGATCAATGAACGGACAGGGCATAATTAATACAACAGAATCCAGGATTACCGCAAATGATTTCAGGTTTACATCCACCACCATTAAAGCAGATACATCGGATTTCTTTCTTAAATCCCCATCTACCGGAGGGTATGCATTCATTGCTGAAAATGCAGCCAGTATGGTCGATTTTGGAACCAATACTGCCAGCTTCAGCCTGAATACCAATAATTCAGTCGTCAAATTTCCCGAGATCCAGTATATATGCAAAATGACTGATTTCGAGTATGATATGCAGGATAAGGTTCTCAAAATGCAACAGAGAGGACAATCCGGAAGAGAACTCATCTCTCCCACCAATCTTATCAGGGTGGGATTAAATAACCCGGAAAAACCGAATTTCTTCGCTACAAGTACCATTGGAGATACCATAAAATTCTTATCACTGAAGGCCAGCTATCATCTTGATGGCGAATATATTGATGCCGGGGGGATTAACTACCTCCGTGTTGCGGATGCCCTTATTCAGCCTGAAAACGGTAAAATGACCATCGGCCGGAGAGCAAAAATCAACCAGCTGCAGAATGCTTTGGTTGCAATTAATAACCGCCATCTGCTTCACTCTGCCAGAATAGATATTGAATCAACGAAGAAATATTCCGGCAGTGGGATTTATGACTATATTGACGAGAATAAGGAGATCAGGAATATAAGTTTTGCAGAGGTGACTGTAGACACACTGGCCACGAACGCCAGAGGTTATATTCCCGCAAGTCAGAATTTCATGCTCAGCCCTGCATTCTCATTCACCGGAGACGTGAACCTTTTCGCCAACAATGATCGTCTTTTATTTTCAGGTGCAGCAGGGATAGTTAATACCTGCACCTCATTTAAGTCATATTCAGTGCAGTTCAAATCTTTTGTCGATCCAAGAAATGTGATGATAGCCGTAAGCGACAAGCCCCGTGACGTCAACGGCAATCTGGTCTATACCGGTTCATATATCAATATAGATTCACTACATATCTACCCGACATTCCTGTCGCAACAAAAATCATGGATCGATGTCGGAATAGTTAATTCAAGAGGATTTCTTTATTATGACAAAGGCAGAGGAAGATATTTGCTAACGTCTCTTGAAAAGATAGCTGATCCGACTCTTCATGGTGATATGATTGCACTTGACAGGAATAACTGCATTTTATCGGGGGAAGGTATGATAAACCTGGGAACAAATTTCAATCCCGTCAGAATGACAAGCGCGGGGAAAATATCTCATAATATCGATTCAGGGAGAGTTGAAATCCAGACATTGCTGGGATTTGATTTTCATTTTTCTCCGGAGGCGCTGAAAATAATGAGCAACGAGATAAAATTCATGCCTTTGCTGAAACCCGTCAATCTGAATTCCGATTTGTACAACAAGGGAATGAAGGATTTACTGGGTGTGGAAATTGCAAACCGTATGAAGCAGGACCTTGATCTCTTTGGTTTGACGGGAGAATTGCCTCCGGAATTCAATTACGAGCTGTTCCTTAATGATGTTACTCTTTACTGGAATGAGTCATCAGCATCTTTCAGGTCGAAGGGCAGGATCGGAATAGGATTCATCGGACCCCAGCCGGTAAATGTTTACGTCGACGGGATAATTGAGATTCAGCGCCGCCGGTCAGGTGATATGTTCGATATTTATCTTAAAGCCAATGAATCCACGTGGTATTATTTCTCCTGGATCAAGGGGAATATGATGGTCCTGTCAAACAATGCAAGTTATAATTCACTTATAGCCAATGCAAAACAGAGAGTCAGGAGAATTCCGAGGAAAATCTCGAGAGAACCATATTCATATATGCTTGCAGTTAAGGACAGGCTTCAAAGATTTCTGCGCAGGATGGAAGAAGGAGTTGAATCTGATTCTTCCGATGTAAACGAAGATCCGCTCAGAGGTATTGTAAGATGATTTTTTGACACCGGGGTCGTATTATATCCCGGAATGATATCTGTTCAAATCCATAAATAGTATAATGCAGATCTTTTATGCACCTGATATAAGAAATGATATTTATATCCTGGATGAAAGGGAATCAAAACATTCAATAAGAGTTCTCAGGATGGGTAAAGGTGATAATGTAAAGTTAATTGACGGAAATGGCAATCTCTATGAAGGTATTATCACTGATCCTGATCCGAAAAGATGCTGTGTGCAGATCAGGAATGTCATTCATGACTTTGAAAAAAGAAATTACACTCTTCATATAGCCATATCTCCACTCAGAAATCACGACAGATTTGAATGGTTTATTGAAAAAAGTGTTGAGATTGGAACTGATGAAATCACACCACTCATATGCCGTAATACCGAAAAGCAAACGGTTAAGAAGGAAAGAATCTGCAACCTGATTATTTCAGCAATGAAGCAGTCACTCAGGGCAAAGATCACCAGGTTTAATACTCCGGCCTTATTCAGTGATTTCATAAATACAGATCAGAAAGGGAAACTTATGATTGCCCATTGCAACAAAACCATGCACCGTAATGGAATAGCAGATGTCTGCAAAAAGGGGGAAGACGTTGTGATACTTATTGGTCCGGAGGGTGATTTTTCCGGTAATGAGATAATTGCAGCAACAAAAAGTGGTTACAGCTCTGTTCATCTGGGACCGGGCCGACTGAGAACAGAAACGGCAGGTATTGCTGCCTGCCATTCCGTTTATTTCATCAACCAGTGAAAGTCATCCGTCTTTATGGCGCTTTCAGTGCTTTCTGATTCTGCCTATCAGCCGGCGTGTGAGGCTTTTTTCAGGCACAGGTTTAACCTGCTTAAGATACCCTATCACATCATCGAACTGCTGGTATAAGCCAAACGCATCTTCATACAGGTCTATACCTTCAGTTTTAATTTCATGATATGAGAGGAAGTGAGTAGAAGTTATTCCCATAGGCTTCATAATTTACGTTTTTCAGAAAACG
>DNOQ01000071.1:3516-4427 GCA_003501665.1 Bacteroidales bacterium
CATTATTTTCCTCATGTTGATAAGGGCGTACCTCATCCTGCCCAGCGCAGTATTGATGCTTACATCGGTTATTTCAGCAATCTCCTTGAAGCTCAGGTCTGCATAGTGTCTCAGAATAACCACTTCGCGCTGATCGTCAGGCAGCTGACTGATCATTTTCCTGACATCTTTCTGAATCTGTCGTTTTATGATATTCTCCTCCACTGTTGAATCCGCCAGTTTTTTGGAATTAAACAGATCGGACTCATATTCATCATTCGAAATGGTATTCATTTGCTTAATGCGCCTGAAATGGTCTATTATCAGATTATGTGCAATCCGCATAACCCATGAAATGAATTTCCCGTTATCCTGATACTTGCCGGTTTTGACCGACTGGATCACTTTCATGAAAGTATCCTGGAATATATCCTCTGCAAGTGCCTGATCGCGAATATATAAACTTATATACGCGAAAACTTTGTTTTTATGTCGGTGGATTATTTGCCCAAAACAGGACTGCTCACCCTCTATGAATCTCTGTATGAGTTCATAATCGGAAATTGATTTATTCATATAGCTCACTCTTTTAGTAACAAGAGTAGAGTTGTTGAATAGGCAGTCCTCCCTTTTTTAAGTTGTTATACGTTGCGTATTTTCAGATGTTATACGTAATGCAAAATAAATCAATTTTTTTTAATTTGAAAGTATTACTTTTGGATTTTAACAAAACTTTCACAATATAAGGCGGGTTAACAGATGGACGGGTGTATTGAAATCAGGGGGGCAAGGGTTCATAATCTTAAGAATATCAGTCTGAAAATACCCAGAAACAAGCTTGTGGTTATTACAGGTGTCTCAGGTTCAGGAAAATCTTCACTTGCATTCGATACTATATATGCAGAAGGCCAGAGAAGGTATGTTGAGAGTTT
>DNOQ01000071.1:4529-6541 GCA_003501665.1 Bacteroidales bacterium
GAGGTAAAAAAGCACAGTGTTGACGATATTGTGGATTTTCTGGCATCCCTTACGGAAGATACCCGGGTTATAATAACCGCCTCGGGACAGATCCCTGAAAATATCAGAATATCGGATTATTTTGCTTTTCTTGTCAAACAGGGATTCAATCATATTGAATCTGATGGTAAGGTTTTAAGAATTGATGAAATAAAGAATCCTGAGGTTTTTAAATCCGGACAAAGGATCAATATTGTAATTGACAGACTTGTAATAAGCCATTCTGCCGATAATTTCAGCAGGGCAGCCGATTCGGCACAAACTGCTTTTCAGTCCGGGCAGGGATATTGTGAAGTTATAATACTGAATAATGATCACATAAGAAGGGAGAGTTTCTCAAACAAATATGAAGCTGACGGTATTCTCTTTGAAGAACCGTCTGAACATCTTTTCAGCTTTAATAATCCCATTGGCGCCTGCCCTTTATGTGAAGGTTATGGAAAGATATTAGGGATAGATGAGAATCTGGTAATACCCGATAAGAATCTTTCTGTTTATGATGATGCGATAGTATGCTGGAAAGGTGAATCGATGAAAAAATGGAAGGAAAGACTCATTTCAAGTGCAGGTCTGTTTGATTTTCCAATACACAAACCTTATTTCCAGCTTACTGAAGCTCAAAAGGAATTATTATGGAAGGGGAATAAATATTTCTATGGCCTGAACAGGTTCTTTCAGCATCTTGAAGATAAGAAATACAAGATTCAGTACCGTGTTCTTTTAAGCCGTTACCGGGGAAAAACTGTCTGTCATGAATGCAGGGGATCGAGGCTACGGAAAGAGGCAGGATACGTTAAGGTAGCAGGAAAGTCGGTACAGGAACTGGTAAATATGCCTGTCAGCAGGTTATATGAACACTTTATTAATATCATACTTGAACCGACAGATAAAGTGATAGCGGCCAGAGTCCTGAAGGAGATAACTGTAAGGCTTCGCTTCCTGACCGATGTAGGACTTACCTATCTTACGCTCGACAGGCTCTCATCTACTCTTTCGGGTGGTGAATCCCAGAGAATTAATCTCTCCACATCACTGGGAAGTAATCTGGTAGGTTCAATGTATATTCTGGATGAACCGAGCATTGGATTGCATCCCCGCGACACAAATCTTCTCATAAAAGTCCTGAGGGAGTTGAGAGATCTTGGCAATTCGGTGATAGTGGTGGAACATGAAGAAGAGATAATCAGGGCGGCGGATGAAATCATCGATCTTGGTCCGGAAGCCGGAAGGCTCGGAGGTGAACTGGTATTTCAGGGAGGCCTCGATTTAACATCAGCCAACAAGTCACTTACTGCATCCTACCTGAGCGGAAGATTAAAAGTACCGGTACCTGCAGTAAGAAGAAAATGGAATAGTTATATTGAAGTAAGAGGTGCCAGGGAGAATAATCTGAAAGAGATAAATGTAAAATTCCCGTTGCATATAATTACAACTGTTACCGGGGTAAGCGGATCAGGCAAATCGAGCCTTGTTACCGAAATACTATATAAATACCTGTCGGATAAAATAAACGGCAGCAATCTTAAACCTGGTCAGTTCAGGGAAATTACGGGAGATATCGCCAGGCTGAAGGGGATTGAGCTTGTTGACCAGAATCCTATAGGCAGATCGAGCAGATCAAATCCGGTCACATATCTGAAGGCGTATGATGAAATAAGAAAGCTTTTTGCCGGGCAACAGGCTTCGGTGCAGAATGACTTTAAACCTTCCCACTTTTCATTTAATATCGAGGGTGGAAGGTGTGAAGAGTGCCAGGGTGAAGGTATAATAAGGGTAGAAATGCAGTTCATGGCTCCTGTCGAACTTACATGTGAAACGTGCAAGGGGATGAGATTCCGCAGAGATATTCTCGATGTGAGATATCATGGAAAGAATATTTACGACCTGCTTGAAATGACAATAGATGAAGCCATTGAATTTTTCAGCAATCATTACGGGAAAAATGAGAAAAAGATAATTGAAAAGCTCAGGCC
>DNOQ01000166.1 GCA_003501665.1 Bacteroidales bacterium
AATAAATTATATACGGATGAAAAAAATAGATCTATCATATCGAAACTCCTAAGCTATTCCATTTGTATGAAACCAGTTGTCATAGTTTTTCTTTTCATAATACACATAATAAGTTGTCAAAATAACAACATCGATGAATATAACCAAATTAAGACTTTTGATATTAAAAAGTTACCTAAAGTCACAAGTTTAAAACTATCTGATTTAGGATTTATTGATATTGAATATATTCCATTAGAAACTAGTCAAAAAAGCTTAATTCAGAGGACAATTAATATAGGTTCATATAGAGATAGAATAATAGTAGGGAATAATTCATTTATAATTAAAGAGTTCAATAATATTTTAAAATTCAAAAGCGATGGTACTTTTGTTGCTAAAATCGGAACACAGGGAAGAGGTCCAAACGAGTTCTTGACTTGCCATGATGTGGAAACAGACGAAAAAGGACAAATTTATATAGTCGATGGATGGAATAATAAACTTTTTATTTATAATGAGATAGGAGAGTATATCAAAACTGTCAATTTCCCGTTATCACGAGCAGTTGAATTTAGATTTGTTGAGGGGACTTTTCTCTGCTATAGTCAAAATAATCTGGGCAATGTTGAAAATAGTTATAATCTGATTGATACAACAGGAATAATAATAAAGAGCTATCCAAACCAATTCCCATTTACAAAGTATTCTAGTGATGCGTATGGTTTTATGCATGAAAATCTCTTTTATCGGTTTAATGACAGGCTTTTTAAGAAAGAAGTATATTCAGATACAGTGTACACCTACGAGAAATTGAAATTCAAACCTCACTTGATTATTGATGTAGGTGAAAAACTGATAACACCAGAAGCTAGATCGCAGTTTGCAGGGCTAGATCTTGCCAAAAGATATATATCTCCTAGGAATTTGTTTGAATTCGGTGATTACGTTTATTATGAATTTACATTTGGATTTGAATTAAGCCTAAATGGTAGCATTTCTGAGAATTATTGCTTTATTGGATCAAAAAAGAATGATTTCAATGTTCTGATAAAGCAGGGAGAAGGTCTTATTAATGATTTGGATGGTGGCACGAATATTATGCCACTTGTAATAAAAGATAACAATACAATAGTCGCCTGTGTAGATGCCTCGCAACTAAAAGCTCATATTAAGTCCGACGCTTTTATTAGTTCCAATCCAAAGTACCATCACAAGAAGAAAGAGCTTATAAAACTTGCAAACAGCCTTACAGAGACAGACAATCCGGTTCTGATTCTGGTAAAATTGAAAAAGTAACAATTATGCCTGAATTTCCTCTTTTCAAGCAACTTGACTCTATGGATTGTGGCCCTTCGTGTCTTCGTATGATCGCTAAGTTTTATGGAAAATCTTACACATTAAAATCACTCCGTTCCAGATCATTCATAACAAAATCGGGTGTCTCCATGCTTGGCATCAGCGATGCAGCCGAAAGCATCGGCTTTCGTACTCGCGGCTACCGTCTCACCTGGGAACAGCTCCGCGATGAAGTGCCGCTGCCGTGCATAGTGCACTGGAATCAGAGACACTTTGTGGTAGTGTATAAAATCAAGAAGCGGAGGGCAGGGGGCAGAGGGCGGGGAGCGGAGAGCAGGGAGCAGGGGGCAAGAAGTGCCGAGCACAGGGCACAGAGCTCAGGGCAAAAACTCAACTCGGTAATTAAAGTGGCAGATCCGGCAGCAGGTTTAATCACATATAAGGAAGATGAATTTCTGAAATGCTGGTATAGCACGAAATCAGACGGTATAGATGAGGGAACTGCTTTACTACTGGAACCAACTCCCGAATTCTATAAGCAGGAGGATGAGGAAAAACAAAAGCTAAGCTTCCTCTACCTACTTGGTTATCTACGCCCTTATTCGAAGTACATCCTGCAGCTTATGCTGGGAATGCTCACGGCCAGCATAATAAGCCTGATCTTCCCTTTTCTCACACAATCGCTTGTCGATACAGGTATAGGAAACAGTAATATTTCATTTGTGGTGATGGTACTGGTTGCCCAGCTTATACTTACCCTGAGCCAGACTGCCAACGGACTCCTGCGTAACTGGATTAGCCTTCACATTACAAGCAGGGTAAGCATATCGCTTATCTCGGATTTCCTTATAAAGCTAATGAAACTCCCGATCTCATTCTTCGATGTCAAGCTTGTCGGAGATATCATGCAGAGAATAGGAGATCATAACCGGATAAGAACATTCCTTACTGATTCACTTATCAGCATCATATTCGCTGTTATTACCCTGGTTATGTACACGATAATAATGGCAACCTACAACCTGGGTATCCTTGGCATTTTCATGCTCGGCAGCGCTATGTACATCGGCTGGGTGGTACTTTTCCTTAAGCGTAGGAGAGAGCTCGACTATAAACGTTTCCAGCAGAGCGCGGCCAACCAGAGCAACATAGTCCAGCTTGTTACAGGTATGCAGGAGATAAAGCTCAACAGCTGTGAGAAGCAGAAACGATGGGAATGGGAACGGATACAGATAAAACTTTTCAAGGTGAGCCTGAAAAGCATGATGCTTAACCAGAACCAGCAGCTTGGAGCTGTTCTTATCAACCAGACCAAGGATATCTTTATCTCCTTCCTTTCAGCTAAAGCTGTTATAGAAGGACAGATGACACTTGGTATGATGATGGCAATACAATACATTATCGGACAGCTCAATGCTCCTATCCAGCAGTTCATAGGTTTTACCCAGGCAGCCCAGGATGCAAGGATAAGTCTGGAACGCCTCGGGGAGATCCATAATAAGGAGGATGAGGAAAAACCGGAAGATGACAGGATAAGAGAGATACCCGCTGACAAGGATATTGAAATAAAGAACCTGGTTTTCCAGTATGAAGGACCTCATTCCGAAAAAGTGCTTAACAATGTTTCACTTACCATTCCGGCGAAAAAGATCACTGCCATAGTAGGTATCAGCGGAAGCGGCAAGACAACGCTTTTAAAACTGATGCTTGGTTTTTATGAGCCTGTAAAAGGAGAGATATCACTCAACGGCACTCCCCTTAAAAGGTTCAGCCAGTCAGAATGGAGAAAGAGATGCGGCGTTGTGATGCAGGAGGGTTTTATCTTCGCCGATTCGATAGCCGGCAACATTGGTCTTGCCGATGATATCCCCGATAAGGAAAAGACAGACAGGGCGGCAGAGACTGCAAATATTAAGGAGTATATCGACAGCCTGCCCCTGGGTTACAATACCAGGATCGGGAACGACGGCCAGGGACTGAGCACAGGCCAGAAGCAAAGACTGCTTATTGCAAGGGCAGTCTACAAGGAACCCGATTTTATCTTTTTCGATGAAGCGACAAACGCATTGGATGCGACAAACGAAAGGACAATCATGGATAACCTTGGCACATTCTTTAAAGGCAAAACAGTTGTCATCGTTGCGCACAGGCTAAGTACGGTTAAGAATGCCGATCAGATCGTTGTGCTCGGCAAAGGAGAAATAGCCGAAACCGGAACACATAAGGAACTGGTTGAAAAGAAAGGAGCGTATTATAATCTGGTGAAGGATCAACTGGAGCTGGGAAACTGATGGCAGGGAGCAGGGAGCAAGGGGCAGGGAGCAGAGAGCTAAAGGCTTAGAGATGGGATTTACCCTCAGCCCTTAGCCCCCTGCCCCCTGCCTTAAACATCTGGAATTTAATGGAATACTGATAAAAATGCCCGAAATCATCAAACATGAAATCCGAAGCCCGGAACTTCAGGAGGTAATGTCCGAAATCCCGGGGAGCTTCCTCAGGTGGGGATTGTTTCTCTTTTTTGCCATTATCGTGGCGATTCTCGGGGTGACTTGGTTTATTAATTACCCGGATGTTGTTACTGCTCCTGTTACAATTACAACGTATAACTCCCCTGCCCCGCTGGTCGCAAAATCGGGAGGTAAAATAGAAAAGCTGATAGTTGACAACGGGGAAGATGTTTCAAATGATCAGCCCGTGGCAATAATTGAAAACACTGCTCAGTATGATGATATACTTGTCCTGGTTGCATTTCTCGACACTCTTGAAGCCAATCCGGACTGGCAGAATGATGTTACAAAATTTACTCCTCCTGAAGAATTGTCAGTAGGTGAAGTTCAGACAAGCTATTCCCGGTTTTTGACATATTTCTTTCAGTTCAGGGAATATCTGAGGCAGTCTTACATTCATTCAAAGTTAGAATTGCTTGACCAGCAAATCAGGAAACAACATGAATACACTGCCGAGCTTCTTAACCAGGAGAAACTGTCGGCAGAAGATCTCAATCTTGTTTTAAGGAGCTTTGAGCGCGATTCGGTGTTGTATTACAGTAACCTTCATTCGGTAACCCTTAGCGAATATGAAAGGTCGAAGCAGGCATTGATACAGAAGAAATCCGCGCACAGTTCGCTTAGGGCTTCCATTAAGAACAATGAATCATCGGCATTGAGGATGAAGGAGTCAAGGCTTGACCTTCTTGTACAGCTTGACAAGGAACTGCATCAGTATAAGCTCGACCTGGATGATTCCTTTAAGATGCTTTCGCTGGCGATAGATCAGTGGAAAGAGAAATACCTGATCAAAAGTGCGGTAAAAGGAAGGATAACCTTTACAAGTTACTGGAACATCAACCAGGTGATAAAGGCAGGAGAGATACTTGCAACTGTAATCCCTGATGATTCCAGCAGGATAATTGCCAGGGCAAATGTGCCGGTATCGGGACTAGGAAAGGTCAGGACCGGTCAGGAGGTGAATATTAAGCTGTCGGGGTTTCCTTACATGGAATATGGAGTTTTAAAGGGGAGGATCAGCACGTTGTCGCTTGTACCCGCTGGGGAGTATTATATAGCGGAGATTGACCTTGTGAACGGTTTGAGATCGACATATGGAATTAACCTGGGCTTTATAAACGAGATGACCGGAACGGCAGATATAATAACAGACAACAGCAGGCTTATTTTCAGGCTGATAAAACCGTTAAGGAGTGTATTGAATTAACAGGTGATAGTTGCTGGTTGCTGAATGCTGGTTGCTAGTTGCTAGTTGTCACTACTCACTACTCAAGGCAACAATTTAACAGTTACAATGAAAAAACCCGAATTGACAGAACAATTATAAGAATCAAAAGGGAAGGGCAGAGGTTTTTCCCTGAGCTCTGCTTCGCCCTCCGACTTCGTCGGACGAAGCCGACTACGTCGGTCGAAGTCCGAAGCTTTAGCGAAGGAGGGAGCTCTGCGCCCTGAGCCACCAGCCCCTGCCCGGACCTTTCCTGAACAGAAAGGAGGTGTAACTATGCGAAGATAATTTATTTACGCGACCCGGGTAGCGGCCCACCTGACGCTCCTTTGTCGGTTAAGGTCTTAGACCTGATGCATCTTCATTGGTCATCAATTGACCTATGAAATGATAAATCAGGGGAATTGAATACTATTTGTTAAACTAAAAAATTGAAGATTATGAAAAAGCTTAATAAATTGCAAATCAATCCTGAAAGGATAATGAAGCATGATGAACTTATAACATTCAGAGGAGGGGATTTACATTATCAATGTACTTGTTGGTATTGTTCTGGTTGTGGGCCGGTTTTTGGACCTGCAATGATTCCGGAAGGAGTAAATCCTAACGAATGGGCCGCACAACAAGGTGGCTATGAATGGTGTGATTGTATTGGAGGTTATTGAATTAACTAAGACCGTCTTGATAAATACAGTATTTTAAGTACAATTAGTCTGCAGATTACCCTGCAGACTAATTGTCGACTACAGGTTTAATAATTTTCAGTATTATGAGGTTTAGTTCGATGTTATTCCTTGCAGTTTTTATTCTATCGTGTTCAGATGAACATGATGAACTGGCGACTATTGATGTAGCTGATGCATTTGAAAACCAAATGGAAGTAAAACTAAGCGAGTTCGTAACTGAGGTTACTTACATTCCACTGGAAACAATTAAAGAATCATACATTTCAGATTATCCTGCTATCAAAGTGGGAGATTATATTGTTGTTAGGAATGCAGGATCTGGCATGCCACTCCTCCTTTTCAATAGATCGGATGGGAAATTCATCAGAAGTATAGGGAAAGTTGGCAGGGGACCTGATGAATACAATTTCCCGGCAAAGGATTATTACAATACCGGTAAAAATATTGTTTATACTAATGGGTATAAACCTCATGAGATGAAAGTATTTGATATAACAGGGTCTTTTCTGAACAGTTTTTCACGGCCAGAAATTGCCGAACCCTCTGTCAAAGGTGGAAAGATCAGTATTTCGTTTGGTACCTATCTGGATGACGAGAACTATGTCAGTTTCATTGACAATTATACAGGAGCCATTAAAACAAAGCTGGTTATTTTTAACAAGGACACCATTAAGAAAACCTTTCCTAATTATCTGAAATGGGGCGACAAGGATTTAACAAAGAACAGAAGGCCAAGCTTCAATACAACTTATTTTATACGGTGGAATGACAATCTGTATTTTAAAGAGATTTTCAACGATACCCTTTTTCACGTGACGGCAGAGGAATTAAAGCCAAGGTTAGTTTTTAAAATGGGGAAGTATAGTTTATCATACGAAGACCAGCAAAAAATAAGTCCATCATTTGGACAGATCAATTCAGAGTATTTCTTGATAACCGATATTGATGAAAATTCCAGATTCATATTCTTTTGTTTGTCTTATTATCATAATAAGAAATATATTGGTTTTTTTGATAAGAAGCTAAAGACTACAACAATATGCCAGGAAACTCCTGAATATAAGTCCGCACTTGTAGATGATATAAATGGTTTTATGCCGATCATTCCGCTTGATTTCACACAGGAAAATGAAATGATAGCTGTTCTAAGCCCCATTGAAATCCTTCATTGGTTAAAAAATAACCAGGATAAAACTAACAAAATAAGAGAGGAAATGCAATGGTTGTATGATCTTACCGAAACTAGTAATCCTGTAATTGTAATTGCAAAATGTAATAATTGATCTTATTACAGGATGTCCGCATTCTTAACTATTATGCTGCAGTTTAAAAACTGCAGCATAATACTTATTTTTTGTTAAATTTTAACATAAACAGAAAGACAACAGAGGTTTCATGAATAAAGAGTTAAAAATAATTTTCCTGGCAGTCGGATTATGCCTTTTATTTATTTCTTGTAAAGAAATCCACCCCAAATTTGAAAAGAAATTCCCACTTGAAATTCTAATAAATCCTAACGACAGTCGGACTGACTCTATCAGGCTATCTGAATTTGCCGGGAAGGTTGAATACATACCCTTGCAAACAAACGATAGTATCTTACTTGACTATGCCTATAACTTCAAAGTAACCAACGATTTCATTTTTGTCGAAAACGGGCTCGACTTGCTACGATTTGACACAGGCGGAAGATTCATTAATAAAGTCTACAATACGGGGAGAGGTCCCGGAGAGACTTTACCTGTTTGCTCGGCAATTGATGAAGAGCATGAACAGGTATTTGTTTTTGACAGGGACAAGACAATAAAAGTATATAGTTATAACGGGGATTATATAACTGAATTTAAAAAACCGGTTAACCCGGTTGAATCTCTTCCACCCTGGAAGATTGAATATTTTGAAAATCATCTTTTTGTTTCTATGCCTCAAAGGCCGGGAGTTAAGTTTATTTATTCATTATTCAATTTAGGTACAGATTCGATAATTCCTCTGTATAGAAACGAATATCCATACACCAGGGAACAGCTGTCCAAATGGCCCTCTATAATACCCTTTGACTATTGCTACCAGGTCTTTGATACTTCACTGATTTTTAAGGAAAAGTTCTGTGATACAGTATTTATCCTAAACCGGAATTTTGATGTCAGTCCAAGGTTTATAATTAATCTTTNNTTGGGGAACGGAAACTGAAATGGGAAACCTGGAGGGATAATGGAATGTTCAATATCGGTGCAGGACCGCCGGAGGGATTCTGGGTTCATTCAGTTGCCGAATCGAAAAGCTACTTGTTTCTAACTTTAAGTTCCTTCAAACGGCCTAAGATATTTGCATTATTTGATAAAGAATCTGGCAAGATTGAATTATCGACTATCGCTGACTTTGATTCGCGCGGGAACCAGGTCTTTCTTAAAAATGATCTTGATTTTCTTGCAGACTTTCCGGTTTTCAGTAAATCTGAAGGTCATATTTTCTATTCAGGCGAATGTCTCTATTCGGTACTTGAAGCTAAATACTTTAGTGAAACTTACGGTAAGGCTACTGAAGAGAGTAAAAATTCCTCAGAATATTTACGCAACATGAGACCGGTTTTTGGTTCTGTTAATGAATTCAGTAATCCTGTCATAATGAGAGTTTATCTTAAACAGAATACAAAAGCCGGGTTATTTGAAAAGATAGGCAACAGGTAGTTTAATGTTAAAAAAAAAGCCACAATCGGAAGATACAAACTACAATTCTGGTAATGCATATTTTTATGCTTATTTATGTTGAAAGAGAAGGGCAGCTTAAAAG
>DNOQ01000124.1 GCA_003501665.1 Bacteroidales bacterium
CGAACTTTGAAGCATGGGCAATGGTGTAATAAGCAATATTGCGGGTGAATGTGTTTCCGTTGATGGTGATAGCTCCCTGGCACATTGTGCATCCTCCGTTGTCGGTATGGGGATCGTTGAGTGGATCGGCAGCCAGGTTCCAGAGAATAACGTTTCTGCTCCAGTTTCTGCCGGCTCCGATGATGAGTCTTTTAACCTGGGCAGAGATGTCAATTGAAGGACTTCCGGGTCTTTCCACAACCATTTGTTCGGTGAAATAAATACTCTTGTCGGGCCTTGCCATGTGGACCAGGCTCAAGGCTCCGAAATCGCCGGCATAATGATGGAAACCTGAGCCATCAACGAATCTGGCTACCTCCGGATCGCTCAGAAGCGCCAGCGGATAATCGGGACGGTCGCAGTTATGATCGAACAGGATGATCTTTGTGTTCAGTTTTGCCTTCTCAAGCGCCGGCCCAAGATGGTTCTTTATGAAATCAGCTTGTTCATTCTCGAACCAGAACATACTCGGGGTGTTTCGTGAATTAAGCGGTTCATTCTGGATGGTTATGGCATCAATAGTAATACCATGTTCATGCATTGCCTGAATGTATTTCACAAAATAGAGAGCATAAACCCCGTAACACTCTTTTTTAAGCTGTCCGCCCCTCACATTGTTGTTCGTCTTCATCCATACCGGAGCTGACCAGGGTGAACCGAGAATTTTAATATCCGGATTAATGGCCAGGATTTCCTTCATCACGGGAATAACATCTTTAAGATCCTGGGAAAGAGAGAATTTTTCAAGTTCGTAATCGGTCTCCCCTTCATTCAGGTCGTTGTATGAAAAAACGAAGCTGTTGAGGTCCGATGAGCCTATTGTCAGTCGCAGGTAGCTTACCCCAATGTTATTGCCATCAGTGGCAAAGGTTTCACGGATTATCTTTGAGCGTTCAGCGGAATTCATTTTCATCAGCAGTTCGGCGCTGCCGCCGGTGAGGGCGAATCCGAAGCCGTCGATGGTCTGCATCGGCTGGCCTTCGTCGATCACTATGGCAGGTCCGCCCCGCCCGCTGTTCCTGTCGGAGAAGGTAAATGTTTCAGCTTGTTTTTCAAACAATGCCGAACGGTCGGGGAGGGTAACCCAGGCTTCTATCTGGCCTGTTTGGGCCGCCAGGAGTGTTGAAAGAACAGCCGCAAGGGCGGAAATAGCTGGTTTTAAAACAATTTTCAGCATTTTGGGAGGTTTGGGTTAGAAAGTAAAGGTACAAATTAATGTACCAGGGCACCATAAATTACCCATTGACTGAGTTGCCTTGTCCATACTTTCAGTTTTTATATTTTGATTTCAGGTAATCAACGGTTGTCAATATAAGTTTTTTGAGAGCATCCTGATTAATGTCTGAAAGCTTTTTTACATATATGCAGGCTTTTCCCATTTTGAATTTTCCAAGGTCCCGAAGAAGGTGTTCATGTTCTTTAGCCCCGGTGAATACATACAATGATATGGCTGCTTTCCGTGGAGAAAACCCAACCAGGAACCAGTCGCCTTCCTGGGTGCTTCTTTCAGATTTGTAATGGTAGCATCCGAATCCGATTATGGAGGGGCCCCACGTGAGTGGTTTAAGACCTGTGATATCTTCCATCAGTTTCAGAAGCTCAAAGCTGTCTTTCCTTTTCTGTTCGGTGACGGCGAATGAGTTTATGAATTCCGTTACATCCGAATCATGCTGCTTGGTTTTTAATTCTGCCATGGTGGGATTTCAGATTTTTACAATACCATCGAGTGCCGGTAATCATAATATGAATTTAATAAAAAAACACTAGTAAGGCAGATTTGTTTAAAACTTTGAAGGTATGCCCGATCTGATAAAAAAATCATATCGTTTTGGGTAAAAAAATTATCGATTAACAATAACCAGGTTATTGTTAATCGATAATTTTTCGTATGATTTTGTTGAACCCTTCACAGGGTTCTGCATCAAAAGGGGACATTCACCTCCGGTTTCACCGGAGGTTATTCATATTCAGCCACTTCATGGCTGGCGGCCGTTCACGAAGCTCTTTCAGAGCTTTATCTCCGGTCTTATTCCCCTTACCTTCATCAGGCGGTGCCTGGCAAAACGATGTGAACAAAGAGCAGCAGCGGGCGAGGCAGTGATTTAAGTCAGTCCGTCTGGTTTTTGCCCTTCACATTCTTTTTCTGATAATCCTTCAGTACTTTACCCATGATCTTTTCTTTCCTTTTTATTTCGGTTACCGAGGTCTCGAAGAAGGACTTCTCCCTTTGCATTTTATGAAAATTTTCAAGAAGACCGTTGTCGAGTTCTTCGTTTTCAATAGCTTCAAGAACAGCGCATCCTGTTTCGGTCGTGTGGGTGCAGTCCTTGAATTTGCATCCCGGAGCAAGTGTAAAGATTATATCAAATGTGGTTTCGAGTCCGTCAGAGGTATCAGCTATCCCCACTTCTCTCATTCCCGGGTTGTCAATAAGAATCCCTCCATTATCCATCACTATCAGTTCCCGGTGACTTGTAACATGACGGCCTTTGCTGGTGCTATGGCTTAGTGAAGCTGTCCTCATCAAGTGTTTTCCGTAGAGGTTATTCAGCAAGGTGGATTTCCCCACTCCCGAGGAACCAGGCATGCAATATGTCTTACCTTTTTCGATGATCAGCCGTAATGCATCATAGCCATTCTGTGTTTCATTGCTGATGGCAAGAACAGGAATGTTCTTAATCCGTTGCAGGATATGAGCTGTTATTTCAGCCAGTAACTCCGGAGTTATCATATCTGTTTTCGTCAGGACAATAACCGGATTTACTTTGGATGAATGACAGATTGTGAGGTATCTTTCAAGCCGGTTGATATTGAAGTCCCTGTCAACAGCCTGGACCAGCAGGGCATAATCGATATTTGCGGCGATCACCTGAATCTCCCCGGGCCTGCCGACCGCCTGCCGTGATATGACGGATGACCTGGGCAAAATGTTATGGATGATTGAAAAATCCGAATCATAGGTGGTCAGGGCAACCCAGTCGCCCACAGCGGGAAAATCCTCACGGCCTGATGCTGAGTACCTCAGATTACCTGTAATCTCAGCTTCCGATTCGCCACTTTCGGTTATGACAGTATATCTTTCCTTGTGTTCAGCAATCACCCGGCCGATCTCAAAGCCGGCAATGCCGCTTTCGGTCTTTAAACTGTCAATTCTGTTATTATATCCGAAATCCTCAAGAGTCATTTTTAAAATTATGAAATGGCGTAATGGCGTAATGGCGTAATAAAAGTTGTAAATAATGCAAGATATTGATGAATTCTCAATCTGCCAACTGCCAACTGCCAACTGCCAACTTCTCCCTGCCAGCTACATCGCCTGTCGTCTATAATACATAATACATATCAATCCCTTTTAAACTCAAAACGACCGCCGCCCTGTTTGAGGATCATGGTATGGTCTGCCGGATTGAATTCCATTACCACACCTGCCTGGTCGAATTTGAACTTGTCTTTTTCTGTTGCTTCAAGCGGAAAGGAAGGTTGTCCGGAACCCTGTGCAACAAGAGTGTTGTTTTTCCTGGTTACAGTTATTTTAATCGGGATCTGGGTAGATGAATAAACCCCCGGGTAACTGTCAAGTTCTTCAGAACTCGCCTGGTATGTTGAGAATTCAGGAATGTCATAAGGTCTGTTGAAAATGGCACTCAGGACTGCTATTGAGATGTTATTGGTGTTATAGTTCGATCCGTTGCAGGTCATGGCGAATGAAATATTTCCGTCTGAAAAGTATGAGAAAACCGAGATAAACCCATCAATGCCTCCGGTATGGCCGTAACCGGCTTTGTCGTAAAAGGGGATATTAAATATTCCCATTCCATACTGGCCTTTGACGGTTTTCATCTTTTCAAGGCTTTCACTGCTCAGAAGCTTTCCTCCGAATAATGCTTCGCTGAATTTTACCAGGTCGCCAGGTGTGGAAACTATCCCTCCGGCGCCCAATGGGATTGAAATATCGGTTTCAGGTTCAACCACCCAAGTGTCCAGGTATTTGTATGACTTGCAGTCTTTTTTTGAGGTGTTTATCTTTCCTCCCAGACTGGTATTTTTCAATCCGAGCGGTTGAACAATGTATTCCTTCAGTAATTCAGCATATGATTTTCTGAAGGTCTTTTCAAGGATGAAGGTAAGAAGGACAAAGTTAGAGTTGCTGTATTCCGATTTGGTATCAGGTTCAAAATCGATGCCTGCCCTGGCAATAATATCAATCATTTCCTTTTCGGTCTTTTGTTGCGTATTCCAGGTCAGATAGGCTGAATCACTTGTGAAACTATGTATTCCGCTCCGATGATAAAGCAAATTTTCAATGGTTATTTTACTTGCATTTTTTATGGTTGGGAAATATTTGCCGATCGTTTGATTCAGGTCCAGCTTCTTCTCTTCCACAGCTTTCATAACCAATACCGAGGTGAAGGTTTTTGATATTGAGCCGATGCGGTATCCGGAATTCTCGTCTGCCTTTATTTTGTTCTCAAAGTCAGCAAAACCTGTGGATCTTGAATAAATGATGCTTCCGTTCCGTGAAACGGCCACACTCCCCATAAACTTGTTGTTCGATTCAAGCGCATCAAAGTAAAGGTCCAGTTTGGTTTTGTCAGGATCCTGGGCCAGTGCTGACTGGCTTAAGATTCCGATTAACAATGCTGTAAAAAACGTTCTTTTCATTTGTATATGTTATTATAAAGTCTGTTCAAATGGATTTACGGAGTGAAAGTTACACAAGAATGTGGATTTTTGATAAAGCGGTATGCGGTGCGCGGTAAGTCAATGCCTTATTCGGTCTTCTGTCTTCCGTCTTCAAGGGATGGCCTTTCGAAAGAAATGGACAAAAAAAGAATTTCTCGCAGAGTTTCGCAGATGAAGACGCAGAGTTTCGCAGATTTTTTATTTCTGTAGATATTCTTTGTAATCTGCCACATCTATTTCCTTTCGCCTGTTATACATAATTAACTGACTGCCAACTGCCAACTGTCAACTCTTCCCCTCAGCCCTCTGCTTTTTACTGTTTTAGTTTATTGTCTTTTCGCAGGTAGCTGATTATTCTTGGATCATTTCTCGGGTCAGGACCCTGGAACCAGGGCCAGTCGACCGGGTAGCCAAGGGTGACTCTGATCTTTGCATCAAAGGCTAAGGGATCCATTGATATCCAGTTTAATGCAAGCGAGGAATAGCCGGGCATGAAATAGCCTGAGTATATTATTTGTTTGTTGATGGTTAATGAAAATGCGGTTCCCTGGGTACTCCATTTCATCCGGCTCAATTCCTCAGCCTTTGATTCTGCTATCTGGAAATAATGATCGGCTGAATCATACAGAATGATTTCGTTGTATGAGATAATCGGATTCTCCGACAGTTTTTCACTGCCTGAAAAAATCTCGGCGCCCGGTGATTTTTTCTGATAATCAGTCAGCAGGTAGATTTCCACTCCGGATTCAGGTAGTTTTTCACAGCTTGCGAGAGCTGAGGTGATTGCTGCTAGTATTACATACAAGCTTTTCATGGGTGGTTGTATTATATAAAGATTACGAAAGAAGGAAAAAGGTTGCGTTATACGAATGAGGCAGATTTGAGTCTTTTATCACATACTCACCAAAATAAGAATCGGATTATCTGTCTCTTTAATATTACCTGCAATAGCTTCAAGTTGTTTCTTTTTTTCAGGATATTTTGGATCAGAATTTTTGAAGGTGTCGGAAGCGATGTAATTTTTAAGTTCCATTGCTTCCACCATGGCAATAACAGTATTGTCATCTTTTGTGGAGATGGGCACAATGGCAGGTCCCCCGTCCAGATCATTGATCAAACCCTTTTCAGAATCGATAAAGGCCTTGAAATCATCTTTTTTTGATCCGATGAACGCATTAACCTTTGAACCTTTGGATAAAATGAACTCAGTCTGAACTTCATAATAAACGTAATTTCCAAATTCAAACAGATTAAATGGATTTATGTATTTTTTAAGAATATCCAGTCCTTCAGTTTTTGACCTGATTTCCGGTGTGATCAGTTTATCACCTGCTTCTATTACCATATGCGGGGTGAAGCACATATTATCAAAGGCAAAATTGGTATCACAGTACACTTCTTTGGTAAATATCCGATTGTTGAATTTATAGAACAGGACTTCATGGTTAAATCCGAAAGCTGAAGGATGCCGGGTAAACGGGTATTTGTTGGGAAAGCTTTTCAATAGAATCCCGTTTGTGTCTATCACATTAAAGCTATTTACGATATCTGCAAGATTATTCTGGTTGTAACAGAGAAATTTGCCTTCGGAATAGCTAAATTCCAATGCTTTACGTACAAGAGGAGATTTAAAGGTATTAACCAGTTCGCCATCCCCGGAGTATTTATAGAACATTTCTTTCCAGGCATCTGCAGTATATATTTGTCCACGTTCATCGGTATCTATATCGTGGCAGACCAGAAATTCATCCGGACCTCGTCCTATGGTACCTATCTTTCTGTCGAAAGATCCATCATCCCTGAATTTTAGTATTGTACTATAATGCTTTATTATAAAAAAACCATCCCCTGACAAAATCTTGTAACCACCTATTGGACTGTAATTCCCATCTATCAGGCTGCTGTCGGTTGTTTCCAGGGGGATATACTCAATGTTTTTAAATCCCAGATCGGAGAGTTTCACTGTCGTAACTTCCGGAAATGTTTTTAAATCAAATGTTTTCAGTTTCTCTTCCTTGTTGGTCTCATTTTTGCAGTTTTCCGTGAACACAGAAATAATTAGAATGATAATAAATGCTGGAAATGCTTTCATGGGTATTTGTTTAAAAGAGTTAATCCAAATGCGAGTTTATTTTGAAAGTGCCCCTTTCCCCTAAGTTTGACCAGTTCCGTGACATCCCGCATCCCGGCTGAATGAGGTCAGGGCTTATAGCTTTTGCAGCGTTATGGGTTTGTTTCATCGATTACCAGGTCACTGTAACTCCCGACTTAACCAATTCATTAATTTGTTTGATATCCACCTTGTTCTCTGTCAGATTGGCATATTCGAGTTTTTTTAGTTCAAAAAGAGGAGATATGTCGTCAATGTAGTTGTTGGATAATATTACACTCTTCAGGTTTAGTAAATTGCTTAATCCGTCGATATATCCGATCTGGTTATCAGAAAGATCCAATTCTTCCAGATTTATTAATCCGATCAGCGGGCTAAGATCTGTTATTCGATTATCAGACAGATCAATAGTCCTGGCATTGATACAAAACTGCACTCCATCCAGATCGTTAATATCGGATGACGATAATTCAAATTCTTCTATTTCTTCGAGATAAAATGAGGGATATTCAATGTCAGTATGGCCATACTCTCTTATTTTTATAGCATCGTAAAAGGTATATCCGATCAGTTCTGTCTTTGATCGTGTTTTGAATGTTTTATCATGCTGGATGTCATTTATGACACTGAATCCCTCCGTTTCAATATCCCAATCATAAACAGGGGCATAATCGATATCTTCATAGCTATCCAAGGTACTGGCTATTTCTTCAATACGTTCAAGTTTCAAAATATGTGAATACTCAAGCAGCGCGTCAAAATTATTCTGCGCGGCGAGCCTGTTAATTTCTTCTAAATGATGATTGGCTCTGTCAGGATGATACATCATCATCAATTTCGAAAAGCCTTTACCGTCATCTGTTATTGAGACAGATACGTAGTAGCTTAGTATCTCTGAAATTTTATTCAGTGTCGTAAACTGACGGGCTTTATACAAATTTATCAGGACGAGAGATATTTTATTCAGGTTTTTAATGGTATATGCTTCCTGAAGAATATGTTGCAGTTCTTTTATTTCCATAAATGATAGAATTGCAGTTTAATTTTTTATTTTGATAATCGACTGGAAACTCAACACCCTTAATTGTTTTAACCGAATAACAGAAATTAGGGACTAACAGTGCCATCTGGTCAAAGTCTGGTGCCCCTGACAATACGGAGCCTCACTGGTATAACGAGCTGACACCGGAGTTCATCTTTTAATAAATAAACAAGTAATCAATTATTATTTATGCCGGCTGAATTTTGTCAGGACTTACGGCAATGATCCACTTTCTTGTACGGTTTATGTGTTGATGTATTTCAGATAATCCCGAAGCAGACTGCAATGAAGCTTGGTCCGTTCAGTCCTCCGTGAACCAGCCCAAGTTTCTTAATTTTAATGTCAGTTGTCATGTCAAATCATGTCAGCATTACTCATATCTTAATGCCTCAACCGGATTCCGGTTGGCAATCCTGTAGTAATTTATGGCGGCAACCATTGCCACCAGGATAAGTATTGCAAGGCTGCATAAAACGAAAAGCCACCAGCTAAGAGGCACTTTTACTGCAAAATTCTGCATCCATTTGTTAACAGTGAACCACACTCCGATCAGGCCTGCCAGAACGGAAGGTATTGCAATATACTCCAATCCGAAAATAAAAATCCTGAGGATATCCGACATCGTGGCGCCATTTATCTTACGTATGGCAAGCTCTTTCTGGTGCCTCATTGCTTCGTTCGTCGTATAACCCAGCAGCCCGATAATTGTAATGAGCAGAATGACAAAATTTCCGGCCATCAAAGCATTGCGAAACCCCCTCTGCGAGCTGTAATTGTTCTGGAGCTCTTCCTCCAGGCTGCTGACCGAGGCATCCTTGTGAGGCATGCCCAGGTTCATTACCTCCGCTAACTTCTTTTTCATTCCTGCTTCTGATCTCTCATTGACTTTCACCAGGATTTTGAATGGTGATGCAGGATCGTCAATTGCAGTCTGCAAAGCCCTTTCTTCAGGCAGGTAGAAAAACACCGAAGGCCGCAGGTCGGGTTCAGCCATTGAATTAATAATGAAATCGGGGAAGACTCCGCGTACGGTTGTTGAGCCATGTTCGGTTATCTCAAGCTGCTTTCCTACAACCCCGTCATTCCAGCCGTTGTTGATCTTCAGCAGCTCTGCTCCCTTTTCGCTTATAATAACATCATTGACGGCAGCATTTTCAGGCGAGAAATCCAAACCTTCCGAAACCCTGATGCCAAGAATTGAAAGGTAGTTTTCATCAGCCTCGTAAAAATCAGCCACATTGAACAATTCCCTTTGTCCATCCGGCGAGAGCACATTGTTTCCCGAGGCGCCTTCAACAGGCAACTCATAACCCAGACCCACCTTTTCCACTTCAGGCATCGACCGTAATTCATTCAGTACGGCAGAAATCCTGTTGCCTTCCATGCCTGCTGTTGAACCGTAATAGACTCCCTCCGTCCGGTATCCGTGGTCTGCATTCTTCATCCTGCTGAACTGCATCGTGACAATGATCATCAATGTCAAAATGAATGATGCACCTGCGAACTGGATGGCGAGCAGTGCCAGTTTCCACCTGTTGCTTTTAAGCTTGTATGAACGGAAAACGGTTGCCACCGGGATACGAGAGAAAAACCTTCCGGGAAGATAACCGGTAATAACCACAAGCACCGAGACTATTAACAGCAAAGGCCATAAAACGTAAGGATTCAGGGTGGCGAGAATGCTGTGTTGAAGCTGGGATTCAACCACCGGTTTCAGCGCTGCTATGATGAGAACAGCCGCAGTTACTGAAATGAAGAAAAGTATCAGGGTCTCTATGAAAATCATTTGCTGCAGTCTTCCCGTCTGAGCGCCAAAAGTTTTATGGATGGCAGATGATTTAGCCCGGTTTACCAGCGCACTAAGTGTCAGCAGAATATAGTTCATGAGCGAAACAAAGAGCACTGCAAATGCTATGGTACTGAGGATGATTATCATGTCCCTTGCATTATCGGCATATATTTTTCTGATGGGCAGGAATGAATATTTCAGAATCATACCTCCCTGCTCTTCTTCAAGCCTCACAATGTCCTGGTGCACCTCCTGCATCTTTCTGACTGCCGGAGCAAGGCTTTCGGGAGTGAATCCCGGCTCCAGTTTTACGCATGTGTAGTACCTGTCATTGCCCAGCCAGTTCGAAGTTCCGTCCCACGTAAAATTCTTTGTTGAAACCATCGGGATAAGCACATCATAGTGATAATTGGTATTCTCAGGAAGATCTTCAAACACACCTGCTATTGTCAGTTTCTGATCGGGGTACCTCTTCAG
>DNOQ01000314.1 GCA_003501665.1 Bacteroidales bacterium
TTTTATTGCCTCAACAAATTTCAGTGCAGATCCTCCCATTATTGGAGCTTCCGGACCGTCTATATCAATCAGGGCATTATCCACTCCCAGACCATAGAGTGAAGCCAGAACATGTTCAATGGTAGCAACTGATGCATCATTCTGCTGAAGTGTTGTTCCCCTTGATGTATCTGATACATGTTCAGCCAGTGCATCTATAACAGGTTTGCCCGGGAGATCCACCCTGCAGAATTTATATCCATGGCCTGCGGGAGCAGGTTTAAAGGTTATTCTGACATCAATTCCCGTATGCAAGCCTTTGCCGCTAAGGCTGATCTCGCTTGCAAGGGTTCGTTGTTTCTCACTCATCAGTAATTGTAAATTGTATTAATAACCGGTTACAAAAAAAGTAAAAAAACCTGAACAAAAGATAAATTTCTGTTTTACTGATCAAGACGGTCATATTTAACAAAATATGTATAATCAGGTAATCTTCTTCTTAAGGAATTCTATCTCCTGTTCCAGCATATCAATTTTTTTCTTGAGCTCTGGCAACTTTTTGTAAACTACTGTAGACCTCAGAAAATCTCTATGATCCATGGCAGGGGAGCCGGTAATTACCGATTTCTCTTTTTTAATATCTCCCGGTACGCCTGATTGTGCTCCTATTTTTGTCCCATCTGCAATTTTTATATGCCCGACAATTCCGACCTGCCCTGCAAGCATACAGTTTTTACCCACTTTAGATGAACCGGCTATTCCTGTCTGGGCTGCCATAACAGTGTTTTCTCCCACTTCAACATTATGACCTATCTGAATGAGGTTATCCAGCTTGACCCCTTTGCGGATAATGGTTGATCCCATAGTTGCCCTGTCAATAGATGTATTCGCTCCTATTTCAACATGATCTTCAATTATTACATTTCCCATCTGGGGTATCTTCAAAAATTCACTTTCCGACTGAGGGGCGAAGCCAAATCCGTCACTCCCTATAACAGAACCGGCATGTATTGTACAATTATTTCCAACAATGCATTCGTGATAAATTTTAACACCGGAATAGATTATGCAACCATCTCCTATTTTAGTTCCGTCACCTATATAAGAATGCGGATATATACGGCACTTATCCCCAATAACACAATTTTCTCCAATATATACATAGGCACCGATATAAGCTTCTTCGCCTATGCTGGCCGTTCCTTCAATGACTGCTGAAGGATGAATACCTTTTTTTATGGGTTTTGACCGTTCCACCAATGTAAGGAGCGATGCAAATGATTCGTATGCATTATCAACCTTTATAAGAGTAGCCCTTACAGGAGAAGAAGGAATAAAATCCCTGTTCACGAGAACAATCGATGAGTCTGTGCTGTAAATGAAATGCTCATATTTGGGATTTGCAAGAAATGACAGTGCACCTTTGTGACCTTCCTCAATTTTTGCCACTGTATTTACCCTTGTTTCGGGATCACCTGCTATATCACCCTTTAAAAATTCCGCGATTGATTTGGCTGTAAATTCCATTTGTTATTTATATTTATTGTCTTAATTCTTTTGGATAGCAAAGAAAATATTTGGTAATCCTTTCCGACAGAAACCGGTGGTCAAACATATCTGATACTTCCGAGATATCAGCAGTTTTTCCTGACTTAAGCAATATCCTTACTTCCGGAAAACCCGGATTATATGCCAGATTGGATATGCTGTTGGTAAAAACGTAGTATCCTTCCATTGCGGGATCAATATTCAACATATCTGTTGCCTTTTCGCTGAGCATATTCACCCTTTCCTTTGAAAACGGTTCATTCTGAAGTTCAACAGCCAGAAGTTCTCTTCTCATCAGCCTTGACGAAAGGTCTGAAAGTATCCTGTCGGGGTGATCTGCCCAGTATTTTGCTGAAACCAGGATATCAGAATCATCAAGTCTGGTGAAATTGGCAGCAAGGACGGAAGGTGTAAATTCCCCCTCTTTAAACAGATCATCCGGTCTGAGCCTGTTATAGAGGAAAAACCTGAGCGCCGGAGTTGCATAAAGATCGGATCCCTCCATGGCAATTTCCTTTGCACGTTTCAGTACATTTACCAGAAGGGTTTCCGAAGCGATCACGGCCTTATGCATATATACCTGCCAGTACAAAAGTCTTCTTGCCACAAGGAATTTTTCAATGGAGTAAATCCCCTTTTCATCGATCACAAGAGAATCATTAACAACATTCAACATCCGGATAATCCTGTCAGATCCGACTGATCCTTCAATAACTCCGGTGAAGAAACTGTCTCTCCGGAGATAATCAAGCCTGTCCATATCCATCTGACCGGAAATGAGGTCATGAAAGAACTTCCTGGGCCAGGTCCCTTTAAATATTTCAATTGCAAGTCCAAGTTTTCCGCTGAATGAATCATTAAGCTTCTGCATCAGCAGAAGCGAAATATCTTCATGGGATATACCGGCAATTATTGAATTTTCGAGTGCATGTGAAAAAGGTCCATGCCCGCTATCGTGAAGAAGAATAGCTATTAATGCTGCTTCCTCCTCTTCAGGTGAAATGTCTGTTCCCTTTATTCTCAGGGTATGTATTGCCATTTCCATAAGATGCAAAGCACCCAGACAGTGCTGAAACCTGCTGTGAGTTGCCCCCGGATAGACGAAGCTGGTAAGGCCTAATTGCTTTATATTCCTGAGCCTTTGAAACCAAGGGTGCTCAATAAGATCGAAAATAAAATCTCCGGGTATATTAATAAATCCGTATACCGGATCATTTATGATCTTCCTTTTATTAGTCTTATACACCACCTCTGAAATATCAGTCTGTAAAATTATGAATTTGTTTACAACTTGAATGATATAATATTAAACTGATTAATTTATGATTCTTCTAAATTAACATTATTTATTGCAACATTTGAAATAAATACCGTCTTTGATATGTCAATAAGCGTAGAAGAATAAGTTATCCCGGTCTGTACCATGAAAATTGAAATCAGAGGGCTCAATAAGATCTATTCTAATGGGAACCACGCGTTAAAGGATATTAACCTCGAATTCGGTACGGGTATGTTCGGGCTTCTGGGACCAAATGGTGCTGGCAAGTCAAGCCTGATGAAAATCCTGGTCACACTTATGAAACCCACATCGGGTGTTGTTTTTATAGATGGAAGAGATATTCAGAAACAGCGGAAGTGGCTTCGAAGTATACTCGGTTATCTTCCCCAGGATTTCCGCTTTTTCACATCTCTTAAAACATGGGAATTTCTCGATTATTCAGGATCTCTTGCCGGGATGAAGAATAAGAAAAAGAGAGCATCAGAGGTTGACAGGCTGCTTAATCAGGTAGGGTTACTTGAGGTCCGCGACCGCCAGGCAAATAAATTATCGGGAGGGATGAAGAGAAGATTGGGTATAGCCCAGGCTCTGATCGGAAATCCAGGGCTGATAATCGTAGACGAACCCACAACCGGACTGGATCCGGATGAAAGGATACGGTTCAGAAATATTCTTTCACAGCTTAGCCAGCAGGATGTAACCATAATTCTTTCAACCCATATTGTGGGTGATATTTCATCTACATGCCAGGGTATGGCCCTTCTGAACAAAGGAGAGGTTGTATTCTCAGGCTCACCCGAAAATCTTGTCAGTGAAGCTGACGGTCATGTTTTCACGCTGAAACTGACCCCTCACCAATACGAAACAGCAAAAGAAAGATATAATGTGATCTCAACCATACCCGTTGAAGAAGGCTGGGAAGTTCAGGTTGTTTCTGATAATACACCCGAATTCGACTCAGCAGCTCTCATAATACCAAATATCGAACATGCCTATGTTTATTATATGGAACATAAGCTGAAAACAGAAATAACAGACTGACATTGAAAAGTTGATGCCATTTCTGCAGAACATAAGTACAGTATCAAAATACGAGTCAAAAACACTCGGGAGAAGCTGGTTCTTCAGGTTGTTTTCCATCGGAGCCCTGATAATATTCACATTTATGAACATAGGCCTCTTCTCCCCGGTCGGTGATGAATCGTGGGAACTGGTTTCAATTCCTTCTTCCGTACCTCTTATCAATCTGTACCTTTTAAATATAGGCCAGGCTCTGATAGTTATCTTTCTTGCAGCCGATTTTCTTAAACGAGATAAAAAGCTTGACACAAATGAAGTTTTGTACACGCGACCGATGTCAAATTTTGAATATGTAATCGGAAAAACAGCAGGGATCCTGAGACTATTTTTAGGCCTTGACCTGGTAATCCTCGGAATTGCTCTCATAATAAATATCATCTCCAAGATAATGTCAGTCGACATAATGGCTTATTTCTGGTACCTTATAATTATCTGTGTACCAACGATAGTGTTTAGTCTCGGACTGGCATTCATGCTGATGTCTGTTATCCGTAACCAGGCGGTAACATTTCTTGTTTTGCTCGGGCTTGCAGCCCTGGATATGTTCTGGCTCTGGCACAGAGCCGGATTTATATCCGACTATATGGCATTCGGGCTGCCTCTGTTTAAATCAGGTGTGACAGGATTTGACAATCCATGGCTCCTGCTTAGCCAGCGCGGACTATATATGTGCCTCGGACTCGCTCTTGTATTTGCCACAATCCTGCTTTTTAAGCGTCTGCCCCAGTCAAAAACCCATACCGTCTTATCAGTAATTCTGCTTGTGGCTTTTCTTTCAGGAGCAGGATATTTCGGATTCAATGTTCTGAATACCTGGAAGAAGAATATTACTGCAAAAAGCAATGTAACCGAAACAAACAGACGCTTTGAAAATATGCATTTCCCGGCTCTCACCGATGCAAATATTGTTTGCCGGCACAAGGGTAAACTCATTGAAGCTGAAACCATACTGAAATTCCGGAACGATAACAATAACGGACTCAAAAAATATATATTCTCACTTAATCCCGGCTTAATCATCAGGGAAATAACATCAAACGGAAAACCGCTCGATTATATCAGAGATTATAATATTATTGAAATAGATCCGGGCAGAATACTTGATCCGGGCAGATCTGACAGTATATCAATCTCATATACAGGGTCAATCAATGAAAGCTTCTGCTATCCCGATCATACCGAAAATTTTAAAGAGACTCCTTACAGGATTGAAATGCTGAATGTAAATAAACGACAGGCATTTCTTAGCAAAGATTATGTTCTTCTGACTCCCGAAACACACTGGTATCCGGTTCCGGGACTCAATTATTACCCTTCCAATCCTGTCAGAATTAAAGTTGATTTTACAAGGTTTAATCTCAGGGTGAGCACAGAAAGCGGACTCTTTCCTGTTGCCCAGGGAAAAATGAAAAAGGAAAACGGAACATTCATTTATGAAAATGATATACCACTGACCGGACTTACTCTTGCAATCGGAAATTACCTTTCAGACACACTCAGAGTCGACTCAATTGATTATTATACATTCTATTTCCCGGGACACGATTATTATAAAAAAGATCTTGCAGAGCTCAGAGATACATTGCCATTACTTGTTTCAGGGATAATGCGTGAACTGGAAACAAATTTCTCAACCTTATATCCTTTTAAAACCCTGAGCCTTCTTGAAGTCCCGGTTCACTTCTACTCTTATCCGAAAATGAGCACCCAGACAAGAGCAGAACTTCAGCCTTCCATGCTCCTTCTTCCGGAAAAGCTTTCAACACTTCAGAATGCAGGATTCGGGAAAAGGTTTTCCAGACAGAAAAAGAATATGATCAGGAATAACCAGGTTGTTACTGACAAGGAGCTTCAGGTTCGGCTCTTCAACGATTTTATCAGAAATACATTCATCTCCGGGGAGAATTTCAGATTCATAAACGGGGTTGTGGTCAATGAACCCACACGATATCGCCTGGGGCCCAGTTTCTACTTTTTCAAAAATAATTTTTATGCTCTGGATTACCCGGTTATCAATGCTGTATTTGAGTCTCATCTCCAGAAAGTTACAACCCCGATGACCGGAATGAGGAGATTTACCGGAGGTATCTCGGAGCAGGACAGGGCAAATCTCATTCTCAGGAACGGTAGCTTCAGTGAAATACTTTCAATGGAACCGGCAAGTGATACAATCAGGGCTATTGTAAGTGTAAAAGGAGATTATCTCTTCAACCTGATGAGATCAAAAGGAAGCATAAATGAATTCAACAGCTGGTTCAGAAAATATCTTGATGACCATAAATTTCAGCGTCTGGATATTTTGAAATTCAACAGCGACCTTAAAAAAAGATTTGGTTTCGAGATTCTTCCATACATGGATGACTGGTTTAACAGGAATGAGCAACCGGGATTTCTGTTTACAAATATTGAGGCAGGCGAAATAGTGGTCGGCGACAGGTTAAGGTATCTTGTTTCATTTACAGCATCAAATCCTGAAAATGTGGCAGGTATTTTTAATATTGCCTTACGCACCGGAGGGCCGGGCAGAGGAAGACAAATGACGGGCATGTTCAGAGGCGGACCCGGTGGCGGAGGTCCATTTTCAATGTCCATGCAGGGTCAGGGTATGGAACCCGATGATATTTCAAGAATAGTGGTACTGGAACCCGGCCAGGCAAAAAAAATAAAGGTCATCCTGGATGCCGAACCCAGAGCCATCATAGTCAATACCCTCTTTTCGAAGAATATTCCCGGGGAGATAAATCTTCCCCTCAGCGAGATTAAAAAAGTAAAATCCGGTTCAACACCGCGGGAAGGTGAAGAAATCATTTCAAAACTTCCTGATAAGATCATACCCGGCGAACTTATCGTGGATAATGAAGATGAAGGATTTGAGGCGGGGATCATTGAAACAACAAGCCTCTTGAAAAAATTGTTAAGGGTGAGGAGCAGGAACAGGGCTGAATACAGTGATATAAATATGTTCAGGGCTCCGGAAACATGGCAGAAGGCAGTTCAGTCGGCTTTTTACGGAAGGTATATTCTTTCTTCAGTATATACACGCGGTGGAACTGGCGACAGAAGTGTAAACTGGTCTGTAAAGATCGATGATCCAGGCTATTATGAAATTTATTGTTATATTGGCAAGGTACGCGACAGAATTACCGTCAGGACCGGAAGAGGCCCGGGCAGCGCAGCGCCTCAGGCTCCTCCATCCGGTGACGCTGGTGGAGAACCGCGAAGGGATTCACCTTATAAGGATATTCATTACAGAGTTTACCACGACGAAGGGATAGATGAAATAACAGTCGATTTTGAGAATGCGGATCCCGGATGGAATAACCTCGGAAGATATTACATTTCCGGTGATACAGCAAAAGTGGAACTTACCAATAAGTCGTCAGGACGAATTGTTATCGGGGATGCGGTGAGATGGGTGAAGGCAGATTGAGTGGTGAGTGCTTTGCCCACCGTAGCTTTAGCGGAGGTGGGGTGAGTGGGTGAGACAGGGAGGTGTAGAGAATTAAGCGATAATGGAGAGTAATTGAGAAAAAATTAAGAATACGGATCATGAACAAGGAATTAAGACCGGCAGCCGGGATAATTTTATCATGTTTTTTATTGATATTCAATGTGTCTGTTTCTTCATCACAGAAAGGACTCACGATTGGTGAAGCGATGCAGATTGCTGAAAATAACAGTCCCAATATGAAAAGGACCAGGCTGAACCTGATAAGGAGCCAGGAGAACCTGAATGCCCAAAATGCTGCACTTAAATCACAGTTTTCATTGTCGGTCAATCCCATAGGATTCAGCCAGAACCGTGAATTTAACGAGCTGATATCTGAATGGAACACAACAAGAACGACAGAAAGCTACGGTCTGTTCACCGTCTCTCAGCCAATAGTGCTTACCGACGCTGTTTTGTCACTAACAAACCGTTTTGGCTACACTGACTCATACAGTGAATTCACCGACAGAACAACAAAGGGGTTCAGCAACCGGCTGTCACTGAATCTTAACCAGCCTCTTTTTACATATAACCGGACAAAACTTCAATTGAAAGAATTACAGCTGGCCCTCGAAAATGCACAGCTCAATTATGCGATTCAGCTCCTGGCACTCGAAAAAGGGGTAAATCAGGCATACTATTATGTGTACCAGCAACAGCAAAGCCTGGAGATAGCCAGACAGGCGTACCAGAATATGCTTCAAAGCTATGAAGTAATCAAAATAAAAGTTGACGCCGGCATTTCCGCACGGGAGGAAATGTTCCAGGCAGAGCTTAATCTGGCATCATCCAAATCGGAATATGAGAACAGCCAGGTAAATTATGAAAATGCAAAAGACGATTTCAAAATTATCATCGGAATGAGTCTTTATGACGATTTCATTGTTCTTCCAAATATAAATGTCGATACGGTCAAGATAGATATTTCATTTGCCATCGATCAGGGACTGGCTAACAGAATGGAGTTGATACAAAGCAGGATAAATATTGAAACTACTCAGTTTGATCTTATCCGGATAAAAGCCCTGAATGAATTCAAAGGAAACCTTGGTCTTTCAGTAGGGCTTTTCGGTGATAATGAAAAATTCGGTAATGTTTATGAGAGCCCTACCGATAACGAAAGTATTTCTCTTTCACTTTCAATACCACTCTGGGACTGGGGAGAGAGAAGATCCAGGATAAAGGCAACAGAAGCAAATATCGAATCGGCGAATATCTCTTATGAAGAAGAACAGAACGATATAATTCTTGGGATCAGACAGGTTTACCGCAATCTTCTTAACCTGAGAAATCAGATTGGTATTGCACAACAAAATGTGAAGAATGCCCGGCTTACTTATGACCTGAACCTTGAAAAATACAAGAACGGCGATCTGACCGGAATGGATCTGAATATCTATCAGAACCAGCTTTCCGGGAAACAACTTTCATATACCAATTCGCTGATTTCCTACAAGCTTGAATTGCTTAATCTCAAAATCCAGACCCTGTACGACTTTGAGAAGAAAGAACCGGTGACTCCTGTAAAATCTGTCAACAAATAAATATAACCTAATTGTGAAATGAAAAAGATAATTATCCTGTTTACTCTTCTTACGGCATTTGCTGCATGCAGAAACCGGGATCAGAACCTTACTGCAGATGTGGAGATACCTGTTACTGTTAAGGAGCTAAGACCACGATCGATTGAGGAGTACGTAAATACAACCGGCACTGCTGTTCCCAGAGGAGAAATTGAGCTAAAGTCTAAAATTGCCGCCGCCTATTTTCTGGAAAAAAATCCTCAGACAGGCAGGTTATGGCAGCTTGGAGACAGAATCAAAGCCGGTGCTCTGATTGCAAGACTGGAAGATGAAGAGTATGTGAATTCTGTTCAGCTGGAAACAAACCAGCTTAATATGGAGCTTATGGAAAGTGAGTTGAGGAAGCAGGAATCACTTTATGAAAAGGGAGGAGTGACACTCAGGGAACTGAAGACTGCAGGTATCAACTATGAAAACTCAAAAACAACTGTGATCAATTCACGGCTTCAGCTTCAGAAAACAAAGATAGTCGCTCCAATAGATGGAGTAATTGTCGATCTGCCCTATTATACCCAGGGAACAGAAATTGCCTCAGGGCTAACAATAGCCAGGATAATGGACTACCGTACGATGTTTATGGATGTCAGGCTGCCTGAAAAATATATCGCGGTTATCAGACCCGGACAAATGGTTAAACTCACAAATTATACCATCCCGGAAGATACCATCATCGGAAGTATTACACAGCTATCTCCTGCTATTGATGCAGACACCCGTACCTTCAGGGGCACCATTCATATTGATAATAATGAATACACGCTTCGCCCGGGCATGTTTGTAAATGCTGATATAATAACACAGCGCAAGGATTCAGTGATCGTTATACCTAAAAACATAATACTCTCACGACAAAAAGGCAAAACAGTTTTTATTGTTGACAGAGGTGTGGCAACTGAAAGAATAGTTGAAACAGGCCTTGAGAATATTACGGAGATTGAGATAATCAGAGGTATCAGCATTAATGAACGGGTTGTAACGGGTGGCTTCGAAACCCTGAGTAACAGATCGAAGGTTAAAATCATTATTTAGCATACATGAATGCGATTGCCCGGTTTGCTGTAAAATACCCCGTGACCGTCCTGATGATGGTACTGGGAATACTCCTCCTCGGATTCATTTCGTTCGGGAAGCTGGGAACAGATCTTTTCCCCGATCTGAATAACCCAAAAATATATGTTGAACTAATCGCGGGTGAAAAGCCTCCCGAAGAGATCGAAAAGAACTATGTCGACCAGATAGAATCGCTCGCAATGCGACAGAGTGAGGTTACCCAGGTTTCATCTGTTTCTCAGGCAGGCTCAGCATATATAACAGTTGAATACAACTGGAATAAGGATATGGATGAAGCATTTCTTGATCTTCAGAGAGAGCTTAATTCGTTTAGCCAGAATTCCGATCTTGATGATTTTACAATTTCCAGATACGACCCCAATGCCTCTCCTGTGATGGTGATAGGTCTTAAAAACGACCGCATCTTCAATATGGATGAGCTCAGAAAAGTAGCTGAAAACTATATAAGGAATGAACTGATCAGGATCGGGGGAATAGCTGACGTCCGTCTTGTGGGATCGGAAGAAAGCGAAGTGGTGATTGAGACAAACAGATATCTTCTGGAATCGTTCGGACTTACAACGGATGCGATCGCTGCCCAGATAAGTAATTATAACAGAAATGTTTCGGGGGGATCAATCGTAGACATGGGTATAAAATATGTCGTAAAAGGAATAAGTGCCCTTGAAGACCTTAAAGATCTTGAAAATATTATTGTCGGATTCAGGCAATCCGCCTCAGGATCAACCACCATGGAAACCGGTTCCGAATCCGTTTCAACATTATCCTCAGCCTCAAGCTCAACCTCAACCAGAGTACCCGTATATTTAAGGGATGTCGCAAAAACCGGATTTTCAAATAAAGATCCTGAAAATATTGTCACGATCAATGGGGAAAGATGTATAGGTCTTTCAGTTTACAAAGAACCAAAATACAATACCGTCGATGCGGTTAAGAGTCTTGATGAAGCTATTATTTCTCTCGGCAAAGCCCTTCCCGGATATGAATTCATAAAAATAACAGATCAGGGTACATATATCAGCAATGCAATAGGTGAAGTAAAAAACACTCTGCTGACAGGTATAATCCTTGCAGTTATCGTACTGTATATTTTCCTCAGGAGGATAGGCACAACTCTTGTCATCAGCATCGCAATACCGGTTTCAGTGATTGCAACTTTCAACCTTATGTATTTCAACCACCTGACTCTTAACATAATGACATTGGGAGGACTTGCCCTCGGGGCGGGTATGCTGGTGGATAATGCTATTGTGGTTCTCGAGAACATTACCAGAAACCGCGAAGAGGGGATGACACTTAAAGAGGCGGTTATTGCGGGTACCGGTCAGGTAGGTGCCGCCATCACCGCATCAACAATAACCACCATAGTGGTTTTCCTGCCTATTGTTTACCTTCAGGGAGCTTCCAGCGAAATGTTCAGGGATCAGGCATGGACAGTCGCATTTGCTCTTATTTCATCTCTGTTTGTTGCTCTTCTGGTAATACCAATGCTGGTCTCAACACTTTTTACGGATAAATCCGCAAAAACCGGAACAGCAGTTCCGGTTAAATTTACATGGTATACGGATTTTTTAAGGAGAACTATCGAAAAACGCAACATCATTATAATCTCATCCATAGTACTGTTGGTTTTAACAGGATTACTGATCCCCCGGCTGGGCAGTGAATTCATGCCAAGACCTGAGTCTGCACAATTCACTGTCGGGCTCACTCTTCCACAAGGAACAAGCCTCGAAAGAACTTACAGTACAGCAGCTAATGCAGAAAACATCATAAGGCAATTGCTGGGCGATAAAATAGAACTTATTTACACACAGGCTGGTGAAGACAGATCCTCTCTGCTGAACCGCGAATCATCAGTAAAAGGAGAAAACAGTGCTTCCCTCAGAATTATCCTTAAAAAAGAGTATATATCTGAAACCGGAAATGCCATCAGCCTTGTGGATAATTATCTGAAATCAGTCCCGGGCCTGGAAGTCACATTTACACGTGAGGAGACAGCACTCCAGAGTATTCTGGGGACTTCTGAATCACCCTTTGCACTCGAAATATCAGGTGATAATTATGATGAACTTGAAAGGATCCTGAATGAAACAAAACTTACACTTGAAAAAACCCCGGGCTTGTATAATATAACTTCATCACTCGATGAAGGTACTCCCGAGCTAGAGGTTGCAATTGACAGATTTAAAACCAGTTATTATAATGTTACAGTCGAAAGTGTGGTAAGCCAGGTGAGAAGCTACCTCCAGGGATCATCTGCCGGGACTTTTGAGAAGGATGGTGAACTTAAGGACATCACCATCAAACTGGGTGATATTTCTCTACATCAGCTTCACGATCTTATGATAACAGCCGGAAATGTTAAAGTACCCCTGAGCGAGCTGGCAAAAATAAAGACAATAATCAGTCCAAGGGAAATAACGCGCAGGAACCAGTCGAGGACCTGCTACATTTATGCAATGGTAAATCCTGATATGGCTTTTAATAGAATCATAAAAGAGGCCGGATTATCACTAAAACCTGTTCTGCTTCCGGTTGATTATAAAATGGAATTTACCGGAGAGGAATTCAGACGGAAGGAATCAATGTCGAACCTCACCTTCGCGCTTATACTTTCACTGATTCTTGTATTCATGGTACTTGCTGCACAGTTTGAATCAATTATTCAGCCTTTTATTATCATGCTTACAATACCTCTCGCCGGAGTAGGAACAGTATTGACTTTCCTTATTCTTGGAAAGACTCTGAATATGATGGCATACATCGGAATAATAATGCTGGGAGGTATTGCGGTCAACAGTGCCATAATACTTATCGACAGGATCAATCAGCTGAGGGAAGAAGGGATGAGTAAGAAAGAAGCTATTATTCTTGGAGGATCACAACGTATCCGCCCTATCCTGATGACCAGTCTTACTACTGTTCTGGCTTTACTGCCACTAACTATAGGTATCGGTGAAAGTGCATCCCTCAGATCTCCCATGGCAATTGCAGTTATCGGAGGTATGATATCTTCCACGTTGCTCACACTTGTTGTGATACCATGTGTATACTGGACTTTTGACAGCTTAAGCAATTATATAAGAGGGAACAGGGAATCTGCCTCTGAAACGCAGTAATTCTTTCGGGAACGAAAATGGACTTTATTTTAAAAAGAAGGATTCTTATAAGCATGCTTTTTGCCGGGCTTACAATGCTCGGTTATGTCTCGTACAAGAAACTTCCTGTCGAACTTATACCCAACCCCGACCTGCCAACACTGATCGTTCAGGTAGGGACTCCTCTCGAAATGGATCCGGCTTATATCGAAACACAGGCAGTAATACCTGTAGAAGGGGCAATCGGGACACTTGATGATATTGAAAAGATCGAAACTAATATCACTTCAAATTATGGAATAATAACAGTCTATTATAACCAGAATGCCGACCTCAAGTATGCAGGGCTGAAACTCCGTGAGAAAATAAACATTGTTAAGAATTCTATCCCTGAAGAATTTATTATAAATGTGATACGGATCGACCTGCAACAGATGATAAATCAGTTCATGTCACTTCAGGTGAGAGGAGAGGGAGGGATTGACCGTATAAGAAATATTGCTGACAGGGAAATAAAATCCAAACTTGGGAATATTGACGGTATTGCAGGTGTGCAGGTCTATGGAGGCCAGGAAAATTCTATTGAGGTAAGGCTGGATGAAAAAGCCTGTAAAGCCAATGGAATTACAATGGGTCAGGTAAGGACCCTTCTGAATAACAATGGCATGGAAAAAACATTTGCCGGTAAGGTTGTCGATGGCAGTAATGAGTTCTTCGTAAATATAACTTCAGAATACAATGATGTAACCGATATCGGCAGGATAATTGTAAAACAGGATGGACCTGTACTACTCAGGAATATTGCAGAAATTTTTTATGGTGTAAAGCAGGAGACCTCGTTCAGTCGTGTCAACGGAATGGACGCGGTTACAGTAAATCTGGTGAATGATAATCAGGCTAACCTTATAAGTCTTTCCAAAAGTGCTGTTGCGGAAATTAACAGGATTAACAGGGAACTGGCACCAAAGGGTGTTGAGATAGTTGTACAGTACAACAGCGCCGAGACTATGGAGGAGAATATCAGTCAGATAATAAACCTGGCAATAACAGGAGGTCTGCTCGCTGTAATAATATTATGGTTCTTTCTAAGAAATATCCGGCTTGTTTCGATAATTGCAATCTCAATTCCCATATCGGTTTACACTGCATTTAATTTCTTTTATGCAGCAGGGATATCAATAAACAGTCTTACACTTGTCGGAATTGCACTGGCTGTAGGAATGCTCGTAGACAATTCAATAGTGGTTCTGGAAAACGTTTACCGTATTGCAGGTATGGGAAAAGATCATGCAACTGCGGTAACACAGGGGACTAAAGAGGTCGTAAGGGCTATATCTGCAGCAACTCTGACTACGATAATCGTTTTCTTACCGTTTATTTTCACTTCCGGCTTTCTGATCAGGATAATCGGAAAGAATATAGGTGTATCCATAATATCTACGCTTTTGGTCTCACTGTCAGTCGCGTTGCTTTTCATTCCGATGGCAACCAATACGCTCCTTTCTCTGAAATCAGTTGGTAATACCCGGGTATTCATGAAAATGTCGATTCACGACCGGCTTATTCAGGCATATTTCATGGTACTTAAAGCCAGTATGAAAAAACCTGCAACTACTATCATAGGTACCCTCGTACTCTTTTTTGCCGCATTCCTTATAAGCCTTACGCTCAGCATCAGCGGAACACGGGAAATAACTACTCCCGATTTCAGGTTAAGTATTACAATGCCTTCAGGATCTACTCTTGAGAAAACAGATGCAGTGGTTGCTGAAATTGAGGCGAGACTTGCATCAATACCTGAGAAACAGGACATTGTCAGCCGTATTGAAGAAGAGAGGGCTACTGTAACCATCAGTCTGAAGGAGGACTGGAATAAGGAAAGCAAAAGAAGTCTGCCGGAAATTAAAAATGATATATCTGAAAAAACAAAGAATATCTCTTCTGCCGAAATAAGCATGGATGATATTTCCACAAGCGGAGGCTTCATGAGCAGTGGAGGTGGTGGCAGCGAAAATATAAATCCCGGAGCGGGATTTATGAGAATGCTGGGAATCGGAACCGAATCGGAAAGTATCATTATCAAAGGTCAGAATTTCGGGCAGATGAAAAATCTGGCCAATGATATAAAATCCTGGATTGAAGAGCTGAAATCAGTCGGCAATGTTAGTGTGAATGTCCAGGACAACAAACCTGAGGTTCAGCTTCATTTCGATATGGATTATATTGCAAGGAACAATTTTTCCCTGATAAATCTCTCCTCTGCCCTGGCAACATTCGGAAGGGAATATTCCTCGGGAGCAACTTTCAAACAGGGGAACGAAAACTACGACATAATCATCAAATATGCTGCAACAGACAATCTGGCAGCTCAGAATACCGAAAAGACAATCGACGATCTGAAACGCCTGAAGGTCAGCAATTCATCCGGGGCAATAATGGAAATGCAGGAACTTGCCGGAATCATATTTGCATACGGAACCGGTAACATCCATCGTGAAAATCAGGAAAAACGGGTGACTGTCACCTATAACTTCACCGGCGAGATCAATTCATCGAAAGAACTTCTGGAGGGAGCACGTGCCGAGGTTGAATCAGTTATTGCAGGACTCACCATACCATCGGGAATTGCTGTCGAAGTAGTTCATGAAGAAGATCAGTTCAGGGAATTTTACATACTTATCGGTATAGCATTTATTCTTATCTTTATGACCCTGGCCGCTGTTTTTGAGTCACTTACGCTTCCTTTTGTACTTCTCTTCAGCATTCCGCTTGCAGCTCTCGGATCCCTTGTTGCCCTTATACTTACGGACAACTCTCTCCTGAATGCTAATACATTAATGGGATTTCTCATTTTGCTTGGCGTGGTTGTAAACAACGGGATCATCCTTATCGATTATACAAATCTGCTGCGGAGGAAGGGTTACAGAAGATCAAGGGCTTTAATGACCGCGGGGATGGCAAGAATAAGACCCATTCTGATAACAGCTGCAACTACAGTAATTGCAATGTTCCCTCTTGCAATGGGCAAAGCGGAATTTGTATCGGTGATCGGCGCTTCCTTTGCAATAACTGTCATAGGTGGTCTCACGTTAAGCACACTTCTTACACTGATATTCATACCTACATTTTATTCAGGACTTGAAAATGCACTGGAGTGGTTCATTGCACTTAACTGGAAAATCAAGGTAGCACAGTTACTAATATTTGGAATACTGATATTCCTTATTTATACTCATATCGATAAATTCATCTGGAAGCTTATTACAACAATCCTTGCAATAATAATAGTACCTTCCTCTTCATGGTTCATAATGAACAGTCTGCGCAAAGCAAGGGAAACGGTTATCCCCCCCGATGAGGATATTAACATCTATGTCCAGAGCCTGGTCAAGATCTATGACAGGGAAAACAGGTGGTCCCGTGAATGGAAAGCCGGAGCGAAAATCAGAAAAAGGCTGGGACTGGAAAAGAGGTTGAGCAACTGGAAAGACATGACTGATATTCTCTGGCAGTTTCCGCTTTTCGCTTTCATTATATATTTCACCTATTTTTATCTTAACAAGGGATTCTGGATATTTCTCTTCAGCATTGGTACATGGTTTTTCCTTCTGGCTATCTGGAGTCATCTGAGGGAAATGCTCACCGGTAAAGCAGGATCAGGAAGAAAAATATTCCCTAAATGGTTGATCCCGGCAATCGATTTCACTGCCTTCTGGATAGTACCCATTCTGAACCTGGTACTGTTCCGGATCAAATGGGATAATCTGGCTGTGGTACTGATCCTTGGATTTCTCTGGTTCACGGCGTTATTCATTTATAAAACAGGAGTAAAGCTGACCAATGAGAACATTGACATTTACCGGCTTGAAGGAAAGTTCAAAGGAATAAGAAAAACACTGTATAAAATTGTATCCGCAGTCCCTGTCATAGGGAAGAAAAAGAAACCATTCAAGGCATTAAACTGTGTTACCTTAAATATCGGGAGCGGTATGTTTGGTCTTCTGGGCCCCAACGGAGCAGGTAAAACAACACTTATGAGAATAATCTGCGGAATTCTTGAACAGAGCTATGGGAAAGTATGGATAAACGGTCTTGACACACAGAAAAAACGTGAAGAACTGCAGGGACTTATTGGTTATCTGCCACAGGAATTCGGAAGTTATGAGAACATGACTGCACATGAATACCTTCATTACATAGGGATGCTGAAGAACATAACCGATGCGGCCGTAAGAGAGGAGCGTGTCACTTATGTGTTAAAAGCCGTGCATATGGAAGAACGCAGGCATGAAAAGATATCATCATACTCAGGCGGAATGAAACAAAGGATGGGTATTGCACAGATCCTTCTTCACCTTCCGAGAATCCTGGTTGTGGATGAACCGACAGCCGGACTCGATCCGAGGGAAAGAATAAGGTTCAGGAACCTCCTCGTTGAGCTTAGCCGGGAACGGGTAATAATATTTTCAACCCATATTATCGAGGATATCTCCAGCTCATGCAAACAGGTTGCCGTACTTAACAAAGGCAGGTTAAGATATCTCGGGAAGCCGATTGATATGACAAAGGAGGCGGAAGGTCATGTGTGGCAGTTCAGGATACCGGTAAAAGATTTCGGAAAATTCGTTGAGGAGCATCTTGTTGTACATCATATGTCGGAAGGAGAAAACGTAAGGGTAAGGGTTATTTCCGAAACCATGCCCCGGGAAAATGCAGTAGCTGCAACTGCCAACCTGGAAGATGCATACTTATGGTTGCTCAGGAAAAAAGATAATAATTCAATAAGCTCAAATTAAATCCTTTGTGTTCTTTGTGAAAACCTTAGAGCCCTTCGTGTTTAAAAAATGAAAATAAAAACTCTGTCCGGCTATTTTACTTTAGTGCAAAAAATGATCCTTTACAATCTGAGGATAATCTTTGCCAATAAATTTATATGGTTCCTTACTGGCGCGATAGTTTTCTACCTGGGATTATCGGTTATTTATGTCTTGTCCAATGAGATCTCGAAAATGGAGGATCTGTATGGTGTATTTCTTTTTTCAGGAGTGTTGCTTGTCTTCTACCCTTCAGTTTTCGGAATCCAGAACGATCAGGATGCCAGAACTATAGAAATACTCTTCGGGATCCCTGATTACAGATATAAGGTCTGGCTGGTCAGAATAGTCCTGATATTTGTTATAGCTGCCCTTATAATGGTTGTATTTACCTTTCTGTCAAATATTTTAATAATCCGGTTTAACTATATCGAAGTGACCATCCAGGTAATGCTGCCTGTTATATTCCTCGGTATGATGGCTTTTATGTTCTCAACACTCATCAGGAACGGCAACGGAACTGCTGTTGTAATGATGATCTTCGGATTGTTTTTTATGATCCTGCAGGAACCGTTGCGAAGAAGCCAGTGGAATGTATTTCTGAATCCTTTCAATCCGCCATATGACATAAGTGAAACCACCTGGGCGATCATTACACTTAAGAACAGGATCATCCTTATGACCGGTTCGGTAATTTTTCTGCTGGCCGCATTACTGAATCTTCAAAAAAGAGAGAAATTTATGTAACGTTTTAAATCTCACTTGAACATAATAACAGCCAGCATCTACTATACTCTTTCTACAAGCAGGCCGGGGGCTTACTTTGCTATTTTAGCTTATCTGATTATTTAATGACTTTGGAAGCTATCAGATATGTTATCACTGAAATTGAAGCTGATAATACCATTCCCCATACCAGGTCGACAACAGTAACCAGTATTGGCCATTCCTTCAGGGTGGCAAGGTTTGTCAGATCGTATGTGGCATAGGTTACAAGACCGAATAATGCTCCGTAAAATAAAGTATGAGTAAGCGAATGCTTTTCCACAGCAGGAGTAATAACAAATACTACAAGGCCGCTGATGAAGAGCAAATAAAAAATTACAGCTGCATACCAGTTGACATCCGGCCTCATCAGATAACCTATTTGCCTGTTATAGAATTTTTTCGCTACAAATGCCAGCCAGACAATATCAATGGCAATAAATACAGGCAGCGCAATTAAAAAGAGTTTTATAAACATATTTCCCTGGATTTATTATTAAAATGCTTAACAGTAAAGTTAAGTAAAATAATTCCCGGGATAAAATTTAATCATAAATTTACATTGTTGTCCGATTAAAAACAGGTCGCTCCTACGGAGCTAAAATTATGAAGGTACCGATTTCTACAAACAGTTCACTTCCCGCTTGGGCGGGACAGGCTCTACGGAGTTTGGCTTACAGAAGTCCCGTTAGGGACGTACTGTTTGTAGAAATTAATCATAAACAAACAAATGAGCCCCGTAGGGGCGACCTGCATTTAAATGTCATTAAAATCAATAGGTTAACTCACATTTAATAAATTTAGTCGGACACTATTGATAAAATTTCATTAGTTGAATTAAAATCACTGCAATCGCTGTTTTTTTCCCTCCCCCTAAAATCATCACTGTACTATCATCCTTCGTATCTTCTGCCGCCCGTTAACCCTCATGCAATAAAGGTATACACCACCGGTAATGCCTCCGGCATTCCACTGAAAAGTATGGTATCCTGCATCTCTCCATTCGTTCACCAGGGTTCCCACCACCTGACCGAGAACATTGTAAACCATAACATTCACCACTCCCGGTTCATTTATCTGATAGCTGATGGTAGTTTCAGAGCTGAAGGGGTTGGGAAAGTTCTGGTACAACGCAAAATCCGGAGGCGGTGCGGGGGCACTGCCGGCGCTGCTGATAGGTCCTTCCGGACCCAGTCTGACAATATAGGCATCATAATTACGTGAGTCTATTTTACGTTCGCCGGCAACTATGTAACCCCCATCCGGCAACGCAAGAATCTGACAGGCGTATTCTTCCTTATATGTGTCCCCTATGGCTTTTGTCCACAAAGTGTCTCCCTGACTGTCAGTCCTCAATACCCACATGTCAAAACTTCTTTTTGCCGTAACCCCGCATACAATGAAACCGCCGTCAGGCAGTTCCTCAACATAAGCTGCTTCGTTGACGGTATATCGGCCATGACCGTAATTTTTCATCCATAATTCATTCCCCCACGAATCATAACGGACTAACAGCAGGTCTTTGTTATAGGGGGAGATATCCCAGAGATAACCGGCAACAATGTATCCGCTGTCGGCGGTTTGCTGAACTGAATTTCCATATTGGTCGCCTGACCATGTGCTCAAAGTAAAACCCTCTTCCAAACCAAACATGTTTAATTTCTGTAAAAAAATGCCAACGGTCAGGTCCATCCCTCCCGGACGGACACTTCCCGTAACGATATAACCTTCATCAAATGTCCTTGAAACGGCCGTGGCTTCACAATGCAAACCCCAATCAAATATATTTGTGAACATTCTGATACCGGTATCAAAAGTTTTTACCTGGTAAACAGTGGAACTTGCTTTGTTAATTGTCTGCCGCCCGACAGCAAAAATTCCGCTGTCAAGGGTTCCCACAGCATCATATCCCATGGTATTTTCGAAATCATTGCCAAAAGTATAGCCCCATCCGCTTCTAGCTTCATGGTCCAGCTTGATAATATATACATCAGAGTATCCATGATCATTCATGGCTGTACCGGCCACAACAAAACCGCCGTCCAGGGTAGGTTTCAATGAATTGCCCCATTGACCAAAAAACTGTCTGCCAATGTTTCGCTCCCAGAGCATATTACCATCGGCATCCACTTTGAATACCCATACGCTGTTAGGTTTGTCGGCATCCCATTTTGTAGTTCCTGCAACCAGGAAGCCGCCATCCTCCATCAAAGCTATTCCTCTTGCAACATCATACCCCGGCCCCCCAAAAGTGCGGGTCCAGAGAGTATCCGGTGCCTGGGGAAAAAGAGACGGGATGGTTACTAAAATACTGGTAGTCAAAAACAATAACCTGATAGTAATTGATCTTGTCATAGGACACCTCCTTTTTAAGGGTTAATACCAGAACATTCTGTCAGAATTCACGCACTGGCAGAGGCTGGAAAAAGTCTGTCGAAAGTACCTGCCTTCAATTATCCATTCTGCCGGATAATCACATGTATCTGACTTAAAATCTGAAAGTTGAAATAAAAATACGAAATCCCTAAAAACTACAATAATAAAACCGGAAAAATTTCGACAATGTTGCAATATTTCTGGCAGTACCAACCAGCCGATCTTCGAAAGCAGCCAGGGAAGGCTCATCTCGGGACTGTTATAAAGTGGTAGTAGTAAAAATTTAGAGGGGATTCAACTTGCTAAAATAAAAGGGGTATACTTATTACCAATTCACTCGCTAATCCTGATTTAAACTTGTTGGTTTTTAGTTTTGAAAATCCAGAAGAAGCAAAAAGTGAGTTCCTGAAAGAGCTTTTTAAGTCTAGCCAAAGTGATAAGAGAATCTCTGTGCTTCATGGAGACAAATTTGGCGATTTTGAGTTTATAACAAAATATTTGATGCCATACTCAGATGATAAAGACCCGAAAGAGACATTTTATAAAACGTTCTTAGAACTTCAAAAACTCACTGTAAAATGATTGAGAATCAATTTAAAATAGGTAAGATTGTCAGAATTGAAGGCATAAGAATTTCGATAGCAATTGATAATGATATTCAAGTCAATAAAATAGAGCTAAATTCAATCATTAAAGATTACTCTCTTTCAATTCAAAAATACATATATACATTCTTACCAAATCAGAAACGAATAATCGGACGAATAACTAAGATTTATGAACGTTCCTTTGAAAATGAGGATTTATTTAAAAGGCACAATTCGAATTATGTTGCAGAAGCAGCACTTACAGCTATTTACGATGATTACCAATCTAAACTTGATAAAGGCATAAATACTTTCCCTATAATTGATAGTGAGATATTTGTTTTGACCCAAGATTTATACAAATGCTTTTATAATCCAAATAGTGATTTTAACGTATCCGCCCTAGCAAAGGCGTATTACTAAAGTAAGCTTTTGTCAATAAATTGCGGTAAAAGTTCTTTGAAATTTTCGGCAGGTGTAACGTGGATGTTTTCCATAACATACTTCAACCACTTTTGGGGATCGATGTCGAGTTTCTTGCAAGTTCCCAAAAAGCTATAGAACATTGCAATGTTCTGAGCCGCATCGTGTGATCCGGCAAACAAGTAATTACAATTACTTTGCATAATCATTTTCTTTAAATAACCTAGAGCCAGGGGACGGATGGAGTTCTCCATCAGATTGTTATCCATTTTATAGCGACCATCAAGATGATACCTGGACAACCGGTGGAATAGAGAATAGGTGTACTTTAATGCTTTGCTCATCCTGCCTTGTGGTAATGCTTTGGGCATATAACTTACAATCCATTTTTCAAAAGCACACATAATTGGATAAGCCAGTCTTGCACGAAGCTCTGCCCGGGCTTCATAATCCAGACCCTGGTCGTCTGCCATCGTTTCCACCTTGTAAAGCATGCCGATTTGTTCCAGTGCATATTCTGCTCCGGATTTGTCTTCCTTCAGGGCTTCATTAAATTTTCTTCTGTTATCAAAAGCTTTTGATA
>DNOQ01000516.1:0-1232 GCA_003501665.1 Bacteroidales bacterium
GGTAAAAGACCAAGGACGAATAAACCTGTATTTAACAGGCCTTCAGAATCAGTGATTTCGGTTTCACCGGGCGGTCTTAAGTTCCCGGGTCCCAGGGGTGGGGATGAGCGCCGTGATCAATCCGGGCCATTTTCAAAAACCGGGGAAAAGCCTGAATCGTCAAAAACTCAGGATAATGATGGTAAGGAGAGAAGGTCACCGGCATGGAGACCGGAACCGGGAGCTGATTACAAAAGGGACAGACAGTCTAAATTTGAGAAGCCAAAGTATACTGATCCTCCAAAGATCGTTGAGGAAGTTATTCCTGAACCGCCAGAGGATATCCCGATAACCGATGAAGCAATGCCTTCTGTTGATACCGTACTCCCGGAAAATATCAGTAGCGGGGAAACAGTTGCTGAAGTGCCGGTAATACCTCCATCTGTACCTCCATCTGTACCTCAATCCCTACCGGTACAGGAAAAAGAAGAGAGGAAAGAAAAGCCTTATGAATTTGAAGGTATCATCTATAATACAGGTGTTCTTGAAATTATGCCTGACGGTTACGGGTTTCTGAGATCAGCTGATTATAACTATCTGAATTCACCTGATGATATTTATGTTTCGCAATCGCAGATCAAACTGTTCGGACTGAAAACCGGTGACACGATAAAAGGAACGATACGTCCTCCCAAGGAAGGCGAAAAATATTTTCCCCTTATAAAGGTGGATGAGATAAACGGAAGAAGTTCCGATTATATAAGAGACAGGGTTCCTTTCGATTTTCTGACACCTCTTTTTCCGAATGAGAAATTCACCTTATGCACACCCGGAGAAGGAAGTCTGTCGGTAAGAGTAATCGATATGTTCACACCGATAGGCAAAGGTCAGAGAGGTCTGATTGTGGCACAGCCTAAAACAGGAAAAACCATCCTTCTGCAGGAGATAGCCAATGCAATAGCAAGATATCATCCCGAAGTATATCTGATGATCCTTTTGATTGACGAGAGGCCTGAAGAGGTGACCGATATGGCACGTAATGTGAAAGCTGAAGTGATAGCATCAACATTTGACGAGCCTGCTGAGAGGCATTGCCGTGTTGCCAATATTGTTCTTGAAAAAGCAAAAAGGCTTGTCGAATGCGGACATGATGTTGTGATACTTTTAGATTCAATAACCAGGCTGGCAAGGGCATTCAACACAACTGCACCGGCTTCAGGTAAAGTTCTGTCGGGAGGTGTTGATTCCAACGC